>JABSOM010000012.1 GCA_013215945.1 Campylobacteraceae bacterium | reverse complement strand
GAATAGAGCAGCACGGTAGCTCGACGGGCTCATAACCCGTAGGTCACAGGTTCAAATCCTGTTTCCGCAACCAAAAAATTTAATCTCCAATATATTCAAAACACAATCAATTTAATACTAAATATATTTTTAAAAGATCTACTCTTAAACAATTAATATGTTTATAGCAAGCTATAAATGCTTACTATAAGATTTTTATTGATAATTAATGTATGTGGGTTGTATTTGTATTTTTCTGCTTCCTATAGCTTCTAAACCAAGGATTTGTTTGGGAGTCATTAAGGGTTTGATATCTGCATTATAAAAGATCTTAAAACCACTACTTGCAACTAAAGAAGATGTTTCATTGAATAAACCATTATAGATTTTAATTTTTGAACCAGCTTGTCCATGTCCATCAATATTATAAATCAAATTAATCTTTTCATAATTTTTAACAGAGTCTTTTTCTCTTAACATTCTTTTATGAAACATATGTACAATAAGATTTCTTTTTTCTTGTATATTGTTTTTTTCTAAATAATCATTCATAACTTCTTGTGCAGCATTTAAATCTTTTCCAAAAATATGACCAATATAACGTCCTGGCGGATAACGTCTGTGAGTAGGTATTTTAAATTCTGGATCAATAGCTAAATGTACATTATCATACTTAAGATATTTAAGAACAGGAAGTACCGCTTCTAAAGGTGTTTGTGTTCCCAGTTGTAAATCTATTATTACTGCAAAACCTTCTTCTTTTGCAGCTTTTATATACTTCATTACTGTTTTCTCACCCAAATTCAAGATATAATCATTATCATTTCCTGGATCTTTTGTTGCCAGTGCATAAATTAAATGAAAAGCCATTTTTACATTAATACTATTGTTTAATTCCTCTGAATAGTATTTTGACTTGTTTTTCATTTTAACAACCAGTTCTTTAATACTACTTTGCCCAAGTATTCCAAGGGATGCTGTATTTGGACGACCATAATAACCTACTAATACTTCCTTTTTTTCAAGAAGAGTATTGGTATTATTTGCTAAAACATTTGGTAAATATAGTGCACTTAAACCAAGTGCAATGCATAAGATTTTTTTCAAGTAAATAACTCCTTTGTAATTTTTTTATTATACTAAAGTAATGTTGATATCTCACAAAATAATTAAATTTTATTTCTATGTTTTATTATTCTTTATTTTGACAAAGATATGATTTCTAAAAGTATTTTTTCTATTTCAAGTGCTTTTTCTTTTAAGTCTTTATTTAATAAAGGAATTAATTCAGATATTTTTAACATAGATATTTTTGTCGTATTTTCATCTTTGTAAATGGATATTTTACAAGGAAGTATCATGGATAGTTCCATATCTTGATCTAAAATTTCTTTTGCATAGTCTGGATTACAAATATCCAATACCAAACATTCTTTTTTAAAATCTTTTCCTTTACTTATCAGCGTTTCTTTTATATTATGTATGTGCAATACCCCAAATTTAAACTGTTTTACTGTTTCTTGGATGCTTAACGATACTTCTTCTACACTTTTCTCTGATTGGCTTGTATATTTCATTTTATGTCCTAATATTGTAATGGTCTTATCTTATACTACTTTTCATGTTGAATGGCTATAATTTCAAAAACAAAGTATGAAATGAAAAAATTTACCAATGAAAGTATGCAAGATATACTTATTTATTTAAAAGCTAACAATACGAGTTCTATTGAAGTATTAAATCCAGACGCAGCGCTTGATGCTCATGCAGGACAAATAATTATTAAAGAAGGTATTACTTATGTGTATAGATCTTATAAAGCATGGAATGATCTAGCGGAAGTACTGTTTTGTAAACTTCTTACACCTAAAATCATAAGTACATCTACAATTCTTTTGTCTTTTCACAAATTAGATCTTGAACAGTCTTTTCACAATGACAAAAATCTTAAACTAGAGAAATATGGAGAGTCTTCTTCTTTTTCTTTAATTAATAAAAATGAAGAACCTTCTTATATTAATACTTATGTGGAAGCCCTAAAAAATGTAAAAGTACATACACGAAAAAATATTTTAAATCTTGGGGTAAACAGAGCAGATGAATTTGAAGTTATTTCTAAATTATTAAACAAAGAAGATTTTGATAAATTAAAATTAGTGGGAGTTGATTTTTGTCCAAGTGCAATAAAGATTGCAAAAGATAGATTCCCTTCTAATGCTGTTTTTCATACTCATGATATAAATGATTTAAAAAGCTTAAACTTAGAAAGAACAGACTTACTTATTAGTATTGGCACTTTACAAAGTTCAAGTTTAAACTTTAAATTACTTTTTATGTCTTTGGTTCAAGAATATTTAAATAAAGATGGGGCCATAATACTTGGTTTCCCTAATTGCAGGTGGATGGGTGGAGAAATGATTTTTGGTGCAAAAGCAAAAAACTATTCTTACAGTGAGATGTCGGTTTTACATAAAGATATCTATTTTTGTAAAAAGTACTTACAGCAAAAAAAATTTAGAGTAACACTAACAGGCAAGAACTATATATTTTTAACTGCTACTAAAATAATTAAAACTCAAAATACTTCTTTAATTTAATTATTATTTGATGTAATTAAATATTATTTATTTAAGTTTATTGTTTTATAAGTGGTAGGATTGTTGTTCTTTAAATGTGATTAATAACTTAAATAAATGTTAAAAGTCATTCTCAAGTACTATAATCTGCATCTTCTTGATTGTTAATACTTACTTTAAATGTCATTATTAAAATAAGTATTGATAATTTTTACTAAAAATAATTTTTAATTTTAAATTAACAAAAATAATGTTTTAATTGTAAACAAATAGTAAACCAGAATCAACAGTGGCTTACTAAAGGATCAAAAATGTTCAAATCTGTCTCAATTAAAGCAAAATTACTTATTATTGTAATTTCTTCCATTGTTGTTGTTTCAACTATTACAATTATTCAATCTGTTATTTCTTTGCAAAATACATCTGAAATTGTAATTAAACAATTTGAAGAAGAAGCCTACAAAACAAAAAAAGAAGAATTACAAAATTATGTGTCTTTAGTAATGAAAACAATTGAATCTTATGAAAAACGTACTTCTAAAGAAAAAGTAAAAGAAGAAGTAGAACTGTATTTAAAAGACCAAACAAAATTTCTGTTGTCAATTATGGAAGGTGAATACAAAAAATATCACGGAACCATGGATGATGAAGAATTAAAAGAGATTATTAAAAGTGCAGTTGAAGCAACAAGATATGGAAAATCTGGATATTTTTGGATTAATGATTTGGATGCAAAAATGGTTATGCATCCAATTAAACCTTCTTTAAATGGTAAAGATCTTTCTGCTTTTAAAGATAAGGGTGGAAAAAGAATTTTTTGGGAATTTGCTCAAATTGGAAAAAATAAAGGTGAAGGTTTTGTAGATTATTTATGGTCTAAACCTGGTTTTGATGAACCCCAAGAAAAAGTATCCTTTGTAAAACTGTTTAAACCTTATAATTGGGTAATTGGTACAGGTGAATATGTTGATAATGTAACAGAGCGTCTTCAAAAAGAAGCCTTAGTAGCAATATCGAATATGAAATATGGAAAAACAGGTTATTTTTGGATAAATGATTCTAATCATGTAATGATTATGCATGCTGTTAAACCTTCTTTAAATGGTAAAAACTTAAAAGACTTAAAAGATCCTAATGGAATATATTTATTTCAAGAAATTGTAATAGCAGCCAATGCTAAAGTAGAAGGTGGAGTAGTAGCTTATTCTTGGCAAAAACCAAAAGAAGAAGAAGCAACTAAAAAATTATCGTACGTTCAGAAATTTGAAAAATGGGATTGGATAGTTGGAACGGGTGCTTATATTGATGATATTGAAGACAGAGTTACATTAATGAAAGAAAAAACTTTTATGGCCATAAAAGATACAATAATTACCAATATTATCATTATCTTTTTTATTATGATATTACTTGCTTTTATTATGGCAATGATTTCTAACAAAGTAATTTTTCAACCTCTTCAAAGATTCCAAGAGGGTTTATTAAACTTTTTTAAATACATTAACAAAGAAAATAAAGAAGTTTCTCATTTAGATGACAGTTCAAATGATGAGATAGGAACTATGGCTAAGATAATTAATGAAAATGTTGTAAAAACAAAATCTTTGATGGAACAAGACGCAGCATTAATCAATGATGTTAAACGAGTAGTTCAAAAAGTTAAAGAAGGTCATTTAACGTATAAAGTTGAAAAATCAACACAAAATGAAGCTTTACAAGAGTTAAAAGTAATTTTTAATGAAATGCTTGAAAATGTTGAAGAAAATGTTGATGGAGATATTAACAAAATAACAAGTTTATTGGAAAAATATACAAAATTAGACTTTACTTCCACCATTGATAATCCAAGTGGAAAAGTATCTAAAGGTTTAAATGATTTGTCTATTATTATCAACAAATTATTATTAGACAGTTTAAAAAATGGTTCAACGCTGGAAGAAAATGCAAGCAGATTATCTGCTAATGTTACTTCTTTAAGTACAAGTTCTAATGCCCAAGCAGCTTCTTTAGAAGAAACAGCAGCAGCACTAGAAGAAATTACAAGTACTATTATTCATACTACAGATAACATATCAAAAATGGCAGAATATTCAAATGAATTAAAAGAGTCTATTGATTCTGGGCAAAAACTTGCAAGTTCTACGGTTGATTCTATGGATGAAATTAATTCTCAAACGCAAGCTATTGCAGATGCGATTACTGTTATTGATCAAATTGCATTTCAAACAAATATCTTGTCTTTAAATGCAGCTGTTGAAGCAGCAACAGCAGGAGAAGCTGGAAAAGGATTTGCAGTGGTTGCTCAAGAAGTAAGAAATCTTGCAAGCAGATCAGCAGAAGCAGCAAAAGAAATAAAAGATTTAGTAGAAGCAGCAACTGTTAAAACCAATCTTGGAAAACAAAGTGCTGATAAAATGATAGAGGGTTACAATATTTTAAATACAAATATCAAAAAAACAACAGAAACGATTAATGATATTGCTTTATCTTCTAAAGAACAACAAACAGGTATTGAACAAATAAACGATGCTATTACTAGACTTGATCAAGGTACACAAGAAAATGCAGCAGTTGCTAGTGAAACAGCTCTAATTGCAGAATCTACAAGTTTAATGGCTAAAGGTATTGTTGATCAAGCAAATGAAGCTGATTTTATTGGAAAAGGCAGTGTTGAAGTACATACCGAAACTCTTGCTCCTAAAAAAGTCATAGAAGAAAGTTTACCTGTTAAAAAATCTCCTAAACCTTACAGAGTAAAAAAAGCAGAACCAAGAATTATTAAAGAAGAAAAATCGGATGCAGATGAATGGGAAAGTTTTTAAACTTTCCTTTTTAGTATAACAAATCATATAGATTCTCATTAAACCGCTATATTCCACTCTTTATAAATATATGCTAAAACCTTCTTCTTTAGTTCTTTTTACTAAATGAAGTTCTGGTATTAGTTCTAATACTTGAAAATCTATTGTTTTATTCATAACGCTATGCCTTCTTTGTTAAGTACCTGTTCTGTATCTTTTATTATCGATTTCATTTTTGATGTCTTTTATAATATTTTTAGTTATAATTTTCAGCAATAATAAAACATGAAGGTCAATGTATGAATCAATACAAAATTTTAATTGTAGGTGCAGGAATTATAGGTACATCTTTAGACCATGCGCTTTCTAAGCAAGGTCATCTTACTACTATAATTGAAAAAGTAGAACAATACAGTATTGAAGGTGCAGGAATTTGTCTTCCTGGAAATGCAATGATTGAACTTAAAAAGTTAGGCTTTTCTAAAAAAATCATGGAGGCTGCCCATCAAGTTTTCGATATCGAGTATGCTTTAAAAGATGGAAAAACCTTAAGTAAAACGTCTCTTATTGAAAAACCTTTAAACCAAGCTCCCTTCGTTTCTTTAAGCAGAAATAAATTGCTTGAAATTATTAGAGAAGAATCGAATAGTCAGGTGAAATTTAATACCACAATTTTAACAATGAAAAATTCAAATAAAGGTGTGTCAGTTTTATTTTCTAATGGGGACACCGAATATTTTGATTTACTTATAGGTGCCGATGGAATTAACTCTCAAATACGAAGTTTAGAATTTACAAATACAACTATTTTAAAACCTGATATTACTAATTGGAGATTTACAGCAAGAATGAATACGACTGATAAACATCCTATTTATTATTTAGGAACAGATAATGCGTTTATGATTTATCCAATGGGAGATAATACAGTATATTGTTATGGTCAAACTACTGATAAAAATGGGTATTGGCATAAAAAAAATCCTCTGAATGCCTTATCTGAGATATTTAAAGATTATTGTGAACCAGTAAGTAAGGTCTTGAATCAACTTTCTGACTCATCTGAAATAATTACGGGAGAATTGAAATCTGTAAGTACTATTGAAGCAGTCAATAAACGAGTTCTTCTTCTTGGAGATGCTTTGCATGGATGCCCTCCTACGTTACAGCAAGGAGTTGCTTTGGGATTGGAAGATGTAAATTGTCTAATAAGTTTATTAAAAGAGAACTCTATTTGTGATACTTTAAGTAAGTTTGAAAAAATAAGAAAACCTCGTATTGAATGGGTTCTTAAAGAATCAAATCAAATTATAAAATTAGCATCAATGGGAAACTATTATTTAGGACGATTATTACGTAATTTTATTATCCGTAAAAAGGGTCCAGTAAATGTTTCTGGTTGGCGTAAATTAATGTCTGAAAAAGCGTATTCATAAAATTAAATTTATGAAAAATTAATAGTATATGTTCAATCTGGGGTAGTATAAAATAACTCCTATTCTAAAATATAAAATTATCTAGTAAATTATCATGAAATAGATACAAAATATTTATATGTTAAAAGATTTTAAATTTTATATAAAACCATTCTATTCGCAAGGGAATTCAATAATAAACTCGGCGCCATTTTTAAGATTGGGAGTACATTTTATTGTTCCATTAAGTTGTTTATTTATTAAGTTATAAATTAAATTTAATCCTAATCCTTTATTTACGCTTTTACAGTTAGTTGTAAAAAAAGGATCAAAGATTTTATCAATGTTGTCATTCTTAATTCCTTTTCCATCATCTTTGTAATTAAGTATTATGTTATTATTGACTTTTTTATAATTTATAATAATTTCTCCTTTTTGTTTGTCATCATAAGCATGCATAATGGAATTACTAATTAGACTTGTAATGACTTGTGAAAATACCCCAGGGTATGACTTTATTGTAATATTCTCACTTGAAGTTATCGTAATATTAATGTTTGTATTTTTCATAATAGAATTCGAACTAATTAATACTTTTTCTAAGTATTCATTAATATTAAATTCTTTTCTTTCTTCGTTCAGTTGATCCCGGCTTATTTCTTTAAAACTGTTTATTATTTTAACTGATTTATTTAAATTGCAATATAATAAATCACTAAGCTCAAGGGATGAATCCAAATAGTTTTGTAAATCCTCTTCCGACATATGTTCATGATTAAGTTTACTTTTTAAATTTGTTGTTAATTCTTTTAAATGTGTAATACTTGTTAGAGCAATTCCTATTGGAGTATTTATTTCATGAGAGACTCCTGCAAGTAAATTTTCAAGTGAAGCAATTTTTTCAGACTTAAATATTTTTTTATATAAAGAGATGTTTTTTAAGTCTTCTTCAATAATGTTTTTAAATGCATTTAACAAAGCTATTTGCTCTTCATTATACGTTCTCTCTATATTATCTAAAACACATATAGTTCCAAAAGGTTCACCTTGAGCTAAATTAATGGGAAGGCCCAGGTAACTAATCATATTTAATTTAATATCGGGATTATTCTTCCATCTCAGGTCAGTTAGCGCATTTTTTACATTAAGTATACTTTGTGTTTTAATAACATGCTCGCAATATAATCCAGAATTATAGAAAAAATCATTATCTCCTTTTTTATAAGGACTATTTTCATCCTCACTACTGATGAAAACTTCTATTTTATTTTTATTAAGCCTCATTATTAATGCAGAAGGTAAGTTTAACAAAGAGGATAACAAATTAATTGTTTTTTGCCATTTTTGTAATGTTTGTGATTCTATATCAAATACAGAATATATAGTGTCTTTATCAATCATTTTAATCTCCAGTTATTCAGTAAATCCTAAAAATACACTCTATAGTATTTGAATCTTTACAAAAGTAATATCTTAAAATTACTTAACTATCTGGTCCACATCTTAATAATTTATAACTTAAGATAAAATCATATAAATACCATTTTAACTATATATTAGCGTAAGTAAGTGCTACTTCTTTGTTATAAAAATAAATTAAACAATAATTTTAATTGCTCTTCGATAATTTTTGTTAGTACTAGAATTATTCAGGAAATTAAGGGATATAACTACACTCATCAGGACAAAAAAAATCTTGTTAAAAAATATGTACGTGTATTTTTTAAAAGTACAGAAGTCTCATTCATATAATAATTATATCTTCCTTTCTTAGCTTGTAAAAAATGTTTGCTAAGGAAATAGTTGTTTAAAATATAAAATTATTTGTTTGATTTAGTCTTATGTTATAATTTATAACAGTGAAAATGCCACTAAAGTAATAAATTCAAGAAAGAGAGGATGACTATGCAAAAACTTAAAGTTGATTCATACGAAGTTCTTAAATCAATGATGGAAATAACATCTCCTCATTTAGGGAAAAAGTTTCTTCAAATTATTTGTGAAGAACTCAAGAAATTATTTTGTGCAGATTTAGTCTTTATTACACATGCAGTGGAAATTAAGAATACAAAAAATGTCAAAGTCTTATATTCAACTTTAGAAAATTTTGTAGAAGAGTTTAACTTAGATGATACTCCCTGTCAATTGGTATATAATAATAATGTTGTATTAATAAAAGAAGATGTTTATTTAAATTTCAAGGCCAGTAAAAAAAGTAAAATGGAAAGTTTTTTGGGACTGCCTATTCATAATGATCAAGGTGAATGTTTTGGACACGTCGCTATATTATCTTATAACAAAAGAGATTATCATGAACAAATGATAGAAATTGCAAAAATATTTGTCTTAAGAATTGAGGCTGAAGCTAAACGAGAGATTTTAGAAGCAGAAAATGAAGAAATCAAAAAGAAACTCTATCTCCAAAGTATTAGAGATGATTTGACGAAATTATATAATAGAAGATACTTTACATTAAAAGGTGAAGAAGTTTTTATACAGGTCAAACGAAATGATCAAGTGGCCTCATTAATATTTTTGGATATAGATAATTTTAAAACAATTAATGATGCTTGTGGACATGAAGAAGGAGATTTTGTTTTAAAAACTTTAGCAATAGTATTTCAGCAAGTAAGTCGAACAGATGCAGATTATATTTTTAGAACGGGAGGCGAAGAGTTTGCAATAATCGTTATGAATATGAACCTGGATCAATTAATTTTTTACACTAAAAGTTTACAAAGTGAAGTAAAAAAACAATTTTTAAATAAAGAATACAAAGTGACCTTTTCTGTTGGTATTTCAAACTTTAATGACTTTACTTCTTGGCAAGAAGTGTATAAAAATGCAGATGATAAAATGTACAAAGCAAAGAAAGCAGGAAAAGACTGTTTTATATGTTAATTAACTTTTAATTCCAAATAAGTAGTTTGTGTATTTTCCTCCGCATTCATTAATATTTTCTTTTCATAATTTGCAGTTTGCTACAAACTTTTAATTTGACAGTATTTTTTTATATCTTCGAGTTCTTTTTTATAAAGGCTAATCATTTATTTATTTATTTATTTTGGAAAATTCTTTTACGTAGGGCGATTGTATTCCATTTTGTTATGAGAGGGTGTGTTGATTTTCTGTCACTATTGTATATATAAGTTAAAAAAAAAGATATAAAAAATTATATTCACTTTATAAAGAGGGAAGTTTAGGGTTTCATTTGTTTATTTTATTAATAGTTTGTTAACTTAAAATAGATAGAATTTTATATCTTAATTGAATAAAATTCTTATTTAAAAACTATTAAAGGAAAATCTTGAATCCTAAAATACTACCTTCAAATATTGTATTCTTTTGTTTTCTAATTGCATCCATAGCTACGCTTGGTTCTTTGTTCTTCTCTGAAGTAATGGAGTTTGTTCCTTGTTCTATGTGCTGGTATCAAAGAATCTTTATGTATCCCCTTGTGCTTATTTTTCTTATGGCTTTATTGTATCCAGATGATAAACTGTTTAAATATGCAATGCCTCTTGTATTAATTGGTTTATCTTTTAGTATTTACCATAACCTATTGATGTTTGGAATAATTCCTGAAAGTATTGTTCCTTGTGTACAAGGTGTTCCTTGTTCAACTGAGTATATTAACTGGTTTGGTTTTATAACTATTCCTTTTTTATCTCTTATTGCTTATGTTAGTATTTTTCTAGCGTTATATATTTCTAATAAAAAGGTTTCTTAAATGAAAAATAAAAAAATTGTATTTATCTCTTTAATTCTTTTACTGGCAGGTTTTTTTGCTGTAAGTTCGTTTT
This sequence comes from Campylobacteraceae bacterium, assembly GCA_013215945.1. Classification (NCBI taxonomy): domain Bacteria; kingdom Pseudomonadati; phylum Campylobacterota; class Epsilonproteobacteria; order Campylobacterales; family Campylobacteraceae; species Campylobacteraceae bacterium. The sequence continues at coordinate 102,078 of JABSOM010000012.1, read as the reverse complement.
ATAAACAAAGTAAAGTAGAAGAATTGTCTTCTATGTCAAGTGATGGAGCTCCTTTTATTAGAGATCATTCTCCTGTTTTTGGAAATAAAGATGCAAAAGTGACTGTTGTTGAGTGGTTAGACCCTGAATGTGGTTCATGTAGAGCTTTTCACCCTGCTGTTAAAAAAGTATTGAATGAATATAAAGATGAAATAAAATTGGTTATAAGATATGTTCCAAATCATAATAACTCAGAATTTATGATAAAAGTTTTAGGCGCTGCAAAACGTCAAAACTTATACAATGAAGTACTTGAAGTTATTTATTATTACCAACCAGTTTGGGCAGATTATAAAAATCCAAAACCAAAATTAATATGGTCTTATTTAGAAAACGTTAAGGGTTTAGATATTGCACAATTAAAAGAAGATTTTAAAGACCCTATTTTTATTGATCACTTAAATTTAGACAGAATTGACGGGCAAACTTTAAAAGTAAGAGCAACACCTGAGTTTTTTGTAAATGGAAAATTATTAGTAGATTTTTCTTATAAAGGTTTATTGAATCTGGTTGAATCTGAAATATATAAGAACTAATAATGAAAATTTTATTTGCATCTTTGCTGGCTTTACTGTTTTTAACATCTTGTAGTGATTCTAGTAATAATGAAGCTGCAGTTGAAGTGTCTTTTGATGAAAAAAAAGAAAAAAAGCGTGAAATAAAAAATGAAAAATTTACTTTACTTACGACTAAAGGTGAAAAAATTGATATTGAGATGTTAGGTAATTCTCTTATTTCAAAACAACTAAATGGGAAAGTAGTTCTAATTAATTTTTGGGCTACTTGGTGTCCTCCTTGTATAAAAGAAATGCCTTTGTTTAATGAAATGTATGAAAAATATGGAGATAAATTTGAGATAATTGGTGTCTTGTATGAAAGAAATAAAGATCCCAAAGAATTAGAAGCTTTTCTTACAAAACATAAAATTAAATTTCCAGTTACTGTTTCTTCTTCAAACTTTGATTTTGCCAAACGTATTGGAAATGTTCAAAGAATACCTGAATCTTTTTTGTATTCTAAAGATGGAATTTTTATTGAACGTTTTGTAGGTATTGTTGATGAAGTTGTTTTAAAATGGAATATTGAACAAAATAAGGATGAATAAGTAGTTTTTCCTTTATTTTGTTTCTTTCTTTTCCTTAATAAAATTATTTTTCCAAAAAAACTTTATATTTATCTTATCATCAATATTATATGTTAAAATTATTGATGATAAAGGTAAGGTAAATGATCAATAAAGAAATAATAATATCTTCACTCTTTGCTTTAACACTTTTTTCTCTTGGTTTATTTTTAATTAACAATAACAGTGAATACTGGGAAAAAAAGATCACTGTTTTATCTCAAAAAATTCTTCAAACACAAGTTCTTATTTTAGAAAAAGCAGTTAGCAGAAGTACTTCCAGTGCAATTATACTAGGTGCACATGTACATACTACAGATGGAAATATGGATGATTTTGAAGAATACTCTAAAATGATGTATGATTCATTAGGTGGAATTACAAATTTGCAATTAGCACCCAATGGAGTGGTTACAAAAATATATCCTCTTAAAGGAAGTGAAAAAGCAATTGGACACGATATCTTTAATTCTAATAATAGAAAAAAAGAAGCTTTTCTTGCTAAAAATTCAAAAGAACTTACACTTGCTGGCCCCTTTTCTTTAATCCAAGGAGGAGTAGCTATTATTGCAAGGTACCCCGTTTATTTAGATGTCAAAAAGAATTCACGTGGGGTAAAAAATCATAATAGTTATGGTGCTTTTTGGGGATTTACTTCTGTATTGATACTGTTAGATGAGTTGATAAAAAACACTGATTTAAATTCTTTAAAAGAAAAAAATTATGAATTTAGATTATGGCGTTTTCATCCAAATACTAAAGAAATCGATGTGTTTTTTGGTAAAAAAGTATTAGAAGGTAAACACATTTTATCTAAAGCAATAAAAGTGCCTAATGGTACATGGTATTTAGATATTGTTTATATGGGTTCTTCTATTTCGAACAGTCTTTTATTTTTCACATACTTTTTAAATGTTTTAATATCGTTGTTTTTGTCATATTCTTTGTATTTATTGCGTAAACAACCACAAAAATTAAGACTGTTAGTTGCAAAAAAAACCAAAGAATTAAATACTAAAAATAGAGAGCTTGAAAAAGAACATTTTAAATTAAAAAGATTGAGTAATGCGCTTACGTATAACAGTAATGCTATTTTTATAACAGATGCACAAGGACATTTTGAATACGTTAATGAATCCTTTGAAAAGACTACTGGTTATACACTTGATGCTATTTTAAGAGCCAAAAATTTTGTCTTTTCAAATAAACTTAAAAGAATTACTGCTATTAAAGATACCTGGACAGGAGAGGGCAGTTATTATAAACGAAATGGCGAAAAATTTTATGCACTTACGACTGTTTCAGCTATTAAAAACTCAAAAGATGAAATAACATCTTATGTGGGAGTGAGTCAAGATATCAGTGAAATAAAAAAACAAGATCAAAAAATAAAAGAAAAAGAAATGTTACTTATACAACAAAGTAAAATGGCTGTTATTGGGGAGATGTTTGAGAATATGGCACATCAGTGGAGACAGCCCTTATCTGTGATATCTATTTGTTCAAGTAATTTAAAACTTTTAAAAGAACTCGATACTTTGGATGACAAAGAGTTTTATAAAAGCTTAGATAATATTTTTAATAATGCTTTATATTTATCGGATACAATTGATGATTTTAGAAACTTTTTTAAAGAAGATAAAAATACAAAGAACTTTAAATTACAAGATGTGATTGAAAAAACAATGACACTTTTAGAAGCAGAGTTAAAAATATTAGATATTACTGTTATTAGCCAAGTTGATGATATTGATTTATATGGAATCCCAAATGAACTTATTCAAGTTTTTATGAATATTATTATAAATGCTAAAGAAGAGTTATTAAAAGTAGATTGCAAGAAGTATATTTTCATAGATGCGTATATTGAAAAAAACAATGTTATTATTGAAATTAAGGACAATGCAGGGGGTATTAAGAATGCTATTATTAATCACGTATTTGATTCGCATTTTACCTTCAACAAAAAAGAAGGTACGGGAATTGGTTTATATATGAGTAAGTTGATTGTTGAAGATAATATGAATGGAAAATTAAGTTTAGAAAATAAAAGCTTTACTTACCAAGAGAATGAATACAAAGGTGCAAACTTTAAAATTTCTATACCTCAAACACTATAAAGGAAAACATTTGGAGCAAATATTATTTATAATTGTATTTACAATGATTGGAATTTTTTTGTTTTATTTTACAAAAAAAAATACAAACATAAAACCAAGCCACATTAAAAAAGATGAACTGATATTCTCTTATGAAAAAAGAGTAAAAGATTTTATTTCTAAAAAACACTCAAAAGAAGAAAAAATACTTTTAATTAAAACAATACATAAAGAGTTGCATAATAATATTTTTTTTGATGATGAAGAAACAAAACAAATTATGCTAAGACTTACTTCTTTATAATATGGAAAACTTAATTACGCTGGAATATTATAATCAAAGCTTAAAACAAAAAGAAGTTTTACATTTTTCACCTTCTTTATTAAAAGGAAAACCACGCATTTCTTCTTTATTTGTAATTAAGCTTGATGGTGAATCTATGCAAGACTTGATACAAGATAAATCCTTGCTTGTAGCTTCTTTGGATGTGGATACTCTAAGTGATGGGTGTTTATATTTACTTGATTATGAGAATAGGCTTTGGCTTAAACAAGCAAAAAAAATCAAAAATACGTTTGTTTTTATAAGTATAAATAAAAAGTTTTCACATTTACTTTTTAAAGAAGAAGACATAAGAGTAGTTGCCAAAGTTTTAGCAAGTTTTACTTCTTATTCTTAGTAGATAACTTTTACTGGAAGATAAAATTCTAAATCAAACTCTTTTTCTTCTGAGGTAAAATGGTTTTTTTTGAAAATACTATAGGCTGGATTTGTTTTTGCTTCATATCCTGAGTCTGGTAACCAAAAATGATAAACATATCGTATAAAATTCAAGATGTCCCCATACACGCCCTTAAAGCTAAAAACAGCACATAAACTCTCTTCAATAACAAAAGTAGATAACATTGTATTTTCATTGGGTGATATTTCTATACATGCAACGTAAGAACAGTCTTTTAAGGGAATAATAGTTGGATTGTCATGGTAAATAGCTATTTGTCTTTGTTTTGTAATATTATTCTCATAAGCAATTGCATTTAATTTCTCCCACGTTTTAGAAATATTATTGTTATAACCCTTATGTCTAAGATAGGTACACAAAATGGAAGGTGTTATTTTGATTTTTACTTCCAGAGCATCAAACTTTTTATTGTTTTGGAATTTTTTTAATAATGAAGCTGAATATTCTTTATACTTTTCTTTTCTCCATTCTTTTGGAGAATAAAAAAACATTTTTTTAAAGGCTTTTATAAAAGAGGAATGGGAAGAATAACCGCATTCATTTGCTATTTCTAAAATACTAGAGTAATTATTTGTAATAAGTAAATTGGCAGCTTTTTGTAAGCGTATAGATCTTAATTCAAAAAAAATAGTATTTTTACTCTCTTCTTTGAAAATACGATGAAAATGATATTTTGATAAAGAAGAGAGTTTTGCTAACTCTTCTAAAGAAATATCCAAAGAAATATTCTTATATATATAATAATACGTATTATTGACAATTTTTTGCCGGTATTGTTTTGTTTCTTTTTTCATAAAAAAGTATAGCATAAATAGCAATATGGAACAATTATTTAAGTAATAAGAGTAAAGAATATTTTTTTATTTTTCATTATACTTATGAAAAGAAAAAGGATAAGAAAATGCAAAGGTCATATATAAGAGAAATACTAGATTGTATTAATAAAGATACAATCTCATTTGCAGGGGGTTTACCTTCAAGTAATAATTTTCCCCTAAAAGAAATTCAAGAAGCAAGCAAAGAAGTATTAAAAAATGAAGAAGTTTTACAATATATGGGTTCAAGCGGATTATTAGGCTTAAGAGAACAAATAGCTTTATGGTATACAAATATTTTGGGTTTTAAAACAAAAGCCAGTGAAATTTTAATTACAACAGGAAGTCAACAGGCTTTTGATATGATTGGAAAAACATGCATAAAAGAAGAAGTTATTGTACAAGAACCGTCTTATATTGGTGCTTTAAATGCTTATAAATTATTGGGTTTAAAATTAAAAGGATTTAAAAATATATCTTCTTTGAAAAATGTACTAAAAGAAAATAATGCTTTGTATTTAATGAGTACCTTACAAAATCCCAATACGACTTCGTATAATCAAAAACAAAAAGATGAGTGTTTATTACACTTAAAAGAATCAAAATCACTTTTAATAGAAGATGACGCGTATATGTTCTTACGTTTTGATGGAAAAATCAATACCCCTATTTCTTCTTTTTATGAAAAGTCTTTTCATTTAGGGAGTTTTTCAAAAATTATAGCCCCTGGACTTAGAGTAGGGTGGATACGCGCAAATGAAAGTTTATTAGATAAGGTTATTATTGTTAAAGAAGCGCTGGATTTACATACTTCTTCTTTATCTCAGTACATTATTTCTTCCTATTTAGAAAACAATGATATTTTTGCTCACTTAGAAAAAACAAAAAAAGACTATAAAAACAAAATGGAATTTATGGCTTTGTGTTTAAATAAATATATACCAAGTTTTCATTTTACTAAACCTGATGGGGGTATGTTTATATATGGTAGTTTTGAAGAAGATTCTTATCTTATTGCAAAAAAAGCTTTAGAAAAAAATATAGCTATTGTACCAGCGAGTGTTTTTTATTATGATAATAGGCAAAGCAAAGAAGCACGTTTTAATTTCTCAAATGCAAGTATAGAGGAGATTGAAAAAGGCATAAAAATCATTGCAAGTTTGTTATAGAATCTAATTAATTGCTCACAAATAACTAGCAAAGAAGTTTATTTGAGAAGTAAAGTAAAATTATTATTCAAAATTCTTAATAATTTTAACTTTTAATTACCTTGTTATTTTGATTTAGATATAATCCAAGCTTTCTTAAAATAAAAATATGCATTTCGCATACAAACAAAAGGGTGTCTTATATGAGTCTTTTTAAACTTAACACACACGGTACGAACGTGAAAACAGAGTTTACAGCCGGTTTTACCACATTTTTAACCATGATGTACATTGTTCCTGTAAATGGATTTATTCTTTCCGATGCAGGTTTACCTATGGGTGCAGTTATTACTGCAACAGCAATTATTACTATTCTTGCAACATTATTTTCAGGTCTTTGGTCTAATACACCCGTTGCAATGAGTGTTGGTATGGGTCTTAATGCTTACTTTACTTATGGTTTGGTTCTTGGAATGAAAATTCCTTGGGAAACTGCTTTAGGAATTGTATTTATTTCGGGTGCATTGTTTACCATCTTGTCCTTTACTAACTTTAGAGTTTGGATAATGACTTCTATTCCTATGGATTTAAGACGAGCAATTTCTGCTGGTATTGGTACGTTTATAGCTTTTATTGGGTTAAAGAACATGGGTATGATTGTTGATAATCCTGTTACTTTAGTACAATTAGGTGATTTTTCGGACTCAAATGTATTATTAGGTGCTCTTGGTTTGGTTTTGGCATTTTCTTTTTATGCTTATAAATTAAAAGGTGCGTTTATTTTCTCAATAGGAATTACTTCTGTTGTTGCTTGGACTCTTGGTTTATCTGCTGTACCAACTGAGTTCTTTGCTCTTCCTGCTTCAATAGCTCCTATTGCTATGAAACTGGATATTGTGAGTGCGTTTACTTTGGCTTTATTCCCTGTTATTATTACTTTTTTAATTACAGATATGTTTGATACTTTAGGTACTCTAACTGGTATTGGAACAAGAGCTAACTTATTTCAAGAAAATGACAAAAATGATAAATCATTACAAAAAACGCTAGAAGCAGATGCATTTGCAACTGTTGGTGGAAGTTTATTGGGTGTTTCAACAACTACGTCATTTATTGAAAGTGCTTCTGGTGTAGAAGCTGGTGGACGAACAGGTTTAACAGCTGTTTTTACTGCAATGTTTTTTGTAGCTACTTTATTTATGTTGCCTTTATTTAAAGCAATTCCTGGAAATGCAATTTTCCCTGTACTTGTAGTTGTTGGAGTTCTTATGTTTACAGAACTTGGAAAAATTAATTTTGAAAAAGCTGGTTTTGCTACAGGTGCAGCTGCTTTTTTTATTGTTTTATTAATGCCTCTTACTTTTTCAATTACTAATGGAATTGCGGCTGGTTTTATGGTTTATACGATTATTAAAGTTGCTAGAAAAGAATTCAGCGATTTAAATATTGGAATTTTAGCAATTACAGCGATTTCTTGTTTAGTTTTCGTACTACAAGGATAAGAAGTGGAAATAGAAAAATATTATTATTCATACGATGAATTTAGAGAAGACACTCAAATCTTAGCAGATAAATGTAGAACGTTTAATCCTGATGTAATTTTAGGAGTAGCAAGAGGTGGTTTAACCTTATGTCATCTTATAGCTCAAGCCTATGATATAAGACATGCTTTTAGTATTAATTCAATTCATTATAATGGAACACAAAAACTAGATACTTTTGAAATCTTTAATATCCCAGATATGAGCAAGAGTAAAAGAGTATTAATTGTTGATGATATTGTAGATTCAGGTGAAACAATGAGAGAAATAATTAAAGTTCTTTGCCATAAATTCCCTGATACTGAATTTAAGTTAGCGACTATATTCTACAAACCAAGTGCCGTTATACAGCCTGACTTTGCTGTTAAAGAAGCTACAAAATGGATTGACTTTTTCTGGGAAGTTGATATAAAATAATTTTATTGATTTTATTTTAATTTTTATGTATACTAATCAATAAATCTCTTTATTGGTTAGGTACATGAAATATATACAAAAAACGGAAGTTAGTTTAGGTATCTTTTTTATTGAAATAAAAGAAGCCAAGTTAAAAATTCTTTGTAGCTCTCCTGAAGATGTTGTTAAACATCTTATTTCAAAAAAACACATATCAAAAACAGAGCATGGCGGCGTTATTTATGAGACGGGCCCCAATGCGATTTTACTAAATGACTTAAATGTTCAAAACCTATCTTTTACGAATCTTTGTGAATTTCCTGTACTTCAAATGTTATACAGACAAGGTATGATAATCCCCAATCATCCCAATAATGACGGTCATAAACCCATGTTAATCGGATCTACTTTGCAAGTTGATGCTCAATGTGAGTATATTTTCAAAGGAAATTATGGCTTAAGAACTATAGAAGAAATAGAGTCCTGTGGTTTAAGTAAAAAAGAAGCCAGTGACCTTATGAAAATAAAGATCAAATTTGCTTTTGGAAAAATCAAAGAAACAAACGAACTTATTGAAAAAAAATACTTAAATGACAATATAAGAATTGAAATTAAAAATGAAGTGTATATGAAAAGAATTTCATTTAATATTTTTGAAATAAGCTATAAAGATGAACATGTAATTGTTGATTTAAATTTAGAAGCATTAGCTGAATATAAGTCTCCTTATAATTTGGGTTTTTATGATATTAAAAAAGATTATTTTTCTGTAATTCATTCAGGACAAGGAGATGGCTGGGCGCTTAATTCTCCTTCCATGTCTTCTGTTATAACCTACCAAGGAAAAATATATCTAATTGATGCGGGACCTAATATTAAAGTGATTTTAAATGCTCTTGGAATAGGTTTAAATGATATAGAAGGTATTTTTCATACCCATGCCCATGATGATCATTTTGCAGGTCTTACCACACTTTTACAAACAGATCATAAAATAAAGTACTATTCTACAAAACTGGTGCGCCTTAGTGTATTTGAAAAACTGTCTTCTTTATTGTCTATAGAAAAAAGTCAATTTGAGAACTACTTTGATTTCCATGATTTAGACTTTAATACCTGGAATGATATTGAAGGTTTAGAAGTAAAAGCTGTTTTATCTCCTCATCCAATAGAAACAAATATTTTATTTTTTAGAACTTTTTTTGAAGTTGATTATGTATCTTATGCCCATTTAGCTGATATTTCTTCTTTTAAAGTCTTGGATTCAATGTTAGGGGAAAATGGTGTTAGTGTTTCTTATATTCAAAAAGTCAAAGATGCCTATTTAACAAAAGTTAATTTAAAAAAGCTAGATATTGGTGGAGGTATGATTCATGGAGATGCAAAAGATTTTGAAAATGATCAATCTTCTAACATTATTTTAGCGCATACAGAAAAACAAGAATATTCTCAAATTCAAAAAGTAATTGGCTCAGAAGCTTCTTTTGGTTCCGTAGATGTATTGGTTTCTTCTAATAAAGATTATTTAAGAAGAGATGCTTTCTCTTATGTAAGAGATGCTTTTGATGAAGTTTCTATTCATGAAATTGAGCGTTTATTAAATTGTGATATTGTTACTTTTAATCCAGGCACCATTATGTTAAAAGAAAAATCTGAACTGAAAGAGGTATTCTTAATTTTATCAGGAACAGTTGAAAAAATTTCTATGTTTGAACAAGTTTCCAAATATATTTATTCTGGCTCTTTTATTGGAGATGATATTGCTTTAATAGATGATTTACCAGAAAATACGTATAGAACAGATTCTTATGTAAAAGCTTTGGTAATTCCAAAATCTGTGTATATGTATTTTATTAAAAACAATTCTTTAGAAGAATCTTTAGAAGATAAAATTACAAAACATGACTTATTAAACCGATTTGATATTTTTTCTGAATCCTTGTCGTATCAAGTACAAAGTAAAATTGTTAAAAGTTTTACTGTTCTAGGATTTTTAAAAGGTGAGAAAATTACGAATACAAACGATTGTTTAAATCTTGTTATAAAAGGAAGTGTTAAAAAATGTTTGGAAAAAAACAAAGAAAAATATGAAACAAATATAATTCATGAAAATGACTTTTTTAATGAAGAGAATATTTTAGAAGAAAATGCTTTATTGTATGAATACAGTGCACATACAGATGTCGAAGTTTATTCTATTCCTAAGGATATTATCTTAAATATCCCTATTGTTTATTGGAATTTATATAACAGATATCAAAAATATGTAGGAAATAGTTATAATATATAGCTAAAAGCTATATATTATTATTTTTTTATATCTTTTTTATTGCAAATTGATTATAATAAGAAAAATATATAAATAATGGATGAAAAATGACTTTTATTGATTTTAAAAAACTACTCTTAGATGCGGAATTAAGTATTCCTAAATTCACTGACGTAATCAAAGTAAGTGAGAAAAATATACAAGCGTATAAAAAGAAAAAAGAAGTGCCCAATGCTATTGCTTCTATTGCAGCATGTTTTGCTTATATGAATAAAGAAAATATTGATTACAAAAGTTTAATTAATGAACTAAATCTTGTAAAAAAAGAAAAAAAAGGTTCAGGTTTCTCTTCAAAAAAGAAAGAGAAAAAAGAAAAGAAAGAAAAAAATCTTCCAGAAGAAAATAAAATATCCTCATAAATCATTAATTGTTTTTAGCTATAATCCCTTTAATATTAATTATATTAAAGGACTAATTTGAAAATTACGAATACTACAAAGTTTATACTTCTACTAGCAAGTTTTATGATGGCAATAAATATTATTCTAGGTGCTTTTGGTGCACATGCGGTAAAAGATATTTTAAATGAATATTATTTAGCTATTTATCATACTGCTGTATCGTATACTTTTTATAATATATTGGGTTTATTTGCTCTAGCGTTTATCTCAATTCTACTTCCTAATTCTAAAAAAATCAAAATAAGTGCGTATTTTATTTTTATTGGAACCCTTGTTTTTGCTGCTTCTTTATATGCTTTGGTTTTTTTAGAAAAAGCAATTTTAGGTGCAATTACTCCTATTGGAGGAGCTTTAATGATTATTGGTTGGTTTATTTTATTTTATGCCATTTTAAAGGACTTAAAACTTGAGCCCATTAAATAGAATAATTAAAATTAGGGACTCAAGGGCCTTTTCTAATCTAACAACCATTATCATTCTATTATATGCTTGTGTTCTTGGTTTTAAAACCCTTGGTGATGTTGAGAGCTCTTATTCATTATTCTTAGTGTTTGCAGATTATTTTGTTACTATTTATTTTGTTTTAGAATTGGCAATTAAGATGGTATCTGAAAAGAAGTTCTCAAACTTTTTTAAATCAGGTTGGAATCTATTTGATTTTACTATTGTTTTTATAACCTTATTACCACTTCAAGGTTCTGATTTTGCAGCAATTGCAAGATTAATGAGGGTCTTTAGAGTATTAAGAGTATTTACCTCACGTCCAGAACTTAAAAAAATAATTGATATGTTAATTAAAGCAATTCCTTCTATTATTGATATTGTTATTTTAATGTTTATCATATTTTATATTTATGCCATTATTGGAAATTTCTATTTTGAAGCTTTGCCTTCTGGTTTATGGAGTGATTTTTTAGTATCTATGCTAACGCTGTTTAGAGTACTTACTTTTGAAGACTGGACAGATGTAATGTATGAAGCTATGGAAGTACATCCTTGGGCTTGGATTTATTTTGTTTCTTTTATTATAATTGCTGCTTTTGTATTTTTTAATCTTTTTGTTGCTGTTATTATTGGCGAAATGCAGAAACTCCAAGATGCAGAATTAAAAGAAGAACTTCATGAAGATTCAAAAAAACTGGATATTTTAATTACAGAAATGCAGGCATTGAGGCAAGAAATAAAAGAACTAAAAGAGAATAAGTGAAAAACTTTTCTATTCTAGGCTGTGGTTGGTTAGGTCTTGCTTTAGCTAATAGTATCAAAAAAGATTATCATTTAAAATGCAGCGTTAGCTCTTCTTTTAGTTTTGAAAAACTAAAAGAAGAAGGTTTTGATGCGTATTTACTTAACGATAAGAATTTATCTTCTTTGGATGATTTTTTAGCTTGTGATATTTTATTTATAAATATTCCCCCTTCTAAAGCTGAAAACTATTTACTTTTATTAGAAAAAATTTATAAACAAATTCCTAAAAAAACTAAAGTGATTTTCATTTCTACTACTTCTGTTTATCCGAAAAAAGAAGGGGAATATAAAGAAGATTTTACTCTTTTATTTGATAGCTCTAATCTTGCATTATGTGCAGAAAAACAAGTCGCTAAGAGAACAGATCTTATTTTTAGATGCGCTGGGTTGATGGGCTACAATAGAATCGCAGGAAAATATTTTAGCAATAAAACCCTTACTTGTGCCAAGGAAAAAGTAAATTATGTACACAGAGACGATGTAATAGGTGCTATCAAATATGCACTTAAGAATGATTTAGAAGGTATTTATAATCTTTGTTCACCTCTTCATTTATGTAAAAAAGAAATATACGATTATAATGCTAAAAAATATGACTTTTTAAGCGTACATTTTTCAACTAAGAAAGACTATAAAAATCGAATAATAAGTAGTGATAAACTTAGAAAAGAAGGTTTTTCTTATCTTTATTCATCCCCCAAAGACTATATTTAAATAGTCATTGAAAAAAGTTTTGTTTGTGGTTTAGCATGTATTAGATGTTTATCAAAAGCCATACAAATATTTCTTATAAAAGGTCTTGCATTAGAAGGAATACTTAAACCATCTTCATTTATATCTACAAGACCATCATTTTGCATTTCCTCCAATAAAGCTAAGGATTCTGCCAAACTTTTTATATAACTTTCTTCATTGTTCCAAGTGGTTTTAAAACTGCACATAATATTTAAAATATGTTGCCTAATGGATAAATCTTCTTTACTTAATAAATGCCCTTTAAAAATAGGTAAAATACCATCATTAACTAAAGATGTATACTCTTTTATATCTTTTGCATTTTGTGCAAAACCATACCAAGAATCACTAATAGAAGACATACCTAAGCCCACCATTAAAAGTGTTTTATTAGCCGTATATCCCATAAAGTTACGGTGTAGAGTATTTTCTTGTGTTGCTTTATATAAAGAGTCTGTTTTTAAAGAAAAATGATCCATTCCAATTTCGTTGTATCCCATTTGCGCAAAAAGTTCTTTTCCTATTTCATAAAGTTCTCTTTTTATTTCATCTTTTGGTAAATCTTTTTCATCATAACCACGTTGACCAAGACCTTTAATCCAAGGTACATGGGCATAAGAATAAAATGAAATTCGATCAGGTTGTAATTCTTTTGTTTTATTTATAGTATGAATCACATTTTCTTTTGTTTGAAAAGGTAAACCAAAAATCAAATCATGGCTAATAGATTTATAACCAATTTCTCTTGCCCAAAGCGTAACTTGTTCTACTTGTTTAAAACTTTGATTTCTATGAATAGCTTTTTGTACTTTTTCATTATAATCTTGAACCCCAAAACTAACTCTTGAGAAACCCAAATCAAAAAGCGTTTGTAATTGTTCTTTTGTGGTATTCCCTGGATGTCCTTCAAAAGAAAATTCATGATTTTCATGTTTACAGGAAAGTTCTAAAATACCATCAATTAATATCTTTAAATTTTTTGAAGAAAAAAAAGTAGGCGTTCCTCCACCTAAATGCAGCTCTTTAATAATGGCTTTTTGGGGAAATAAAGCAACATACAAAGCCCATTCTTTTAGAAGTGTCTGAATATAGTCTTCTTCTTTTTCGTGTTTTTTAGTAATGATTTTATGACAGGCACAAAAAGTACATAAACTCTCACAAAAGGGCAGGTGAATGTATAAAGAAATTCCTTCTTTTTCATTGCTTTTTATAAAAGATTTTTGAAAAGAACTGGTCCAATCTTGTATAGAAATACCTTCTTTATCCCAAAAAGGAACAGTAGGGTAACTGGTATATCTAGGGCCTGGGATATTATATTTTTGAATGAGTTGTTTTTGCATGTTTAACCTAAGTGATTATTTTATGAAGTATAAAATAAAAGAAGATATTTTACCTTGATTTAAAACATGATTTTAGCTTATTTATTATAAAAATATAATAAATTAATATTAATTGTGTTAATTAATATTAATTTTATATTTTGAATTATTTAGTCGTTCGTATTAAACGCTCTATCCCCTGCATCCCCAAGACCAGGTCTGATATAGTTATTTTCATCTAAACGCTCATCAATTTGTGCAATATAAATATCTACATCAGGATGTGCTTCTTGCACTTTTTTGATGCCTTCAGGAGAACCAAGAACATTTAATGAAATAATTCTTTTTGGATTTTTCCCTTTTAAAAAATCAATTCCATCTATTAAAGAACCCCCAGTTGCAACCATTGGGTCAAGTAATAAAACAGTTCTTCCTTCTAGGTTTGGAATGTTTTCATAAAAAAGTTTTGATAAAGACGTTTCTTCATCTCTTTTCATCGCTAAAAATCCACTTCTTGCATAAGGAAGTGTTTTTAAAATACCAGTTAACATAGGTTCCCCAGCTCTTAAAATAGGAACTAAAACCAGCTTTTGTACTTCAATCATTTGTACATCTAATGAACCTTGCCAAGTATTGATATTTTGACTTACTGTTTCAAAGTCACATAATGCTTCTGCTGCAATTATTCTTGATATCTCTTCAATAGTCATTCTGAATTCATTAGAAGCAGTTCTTACATCTCTTAAACGGTTAACTAAGTGTTTTACAACAACGTTGGTACTCTCTTGATACATATTTATTCCTATTCTTCTTTTCTATCTTCAAAAGAAGATAAATTATTTAATTTTCGTATTATACAATATAAGCCATTAATGCTAAATACTTTTTGAGAAAAATTTGCTATAATTTGAAAACTCAATAAAAAAGGTATAGTATGGAAAAAACCGCCTACAATTTTAGATTAAAAGACAGCTTATTAGGTTTACAGTTTCTTTTTGTTGCATTTGGAGCGCTTGTATTAGTTCCAATTTTAACGGGACTTGATCCCAATGTTGCACTGTTTACAGCAGGACTTGGAACTTTGATTTTTCAAGTAGTAAATAGAAAAAACGTTCCCCCAATTTTTTTAGCATCTTCTTTTGCTTTTATTGCTCCTATTTCTTATGGAGTACAAAAGTGGGGTATTGCTGGAACAATGTCTGGACTTGTTGCTGCGGGAATATTTTACGTAGTACTTTCATTATTAATCAGATTAAGAGGAAGTGGTTTTATTCATAAATTATTACCTGCTATTGTTGTAGGGCCTGTAATTATGAGTATTGGTCTTATTTTAGCACCCGTAGCTGTTAATTTAGCAATGGGAAAATCAGGAGATGGGGCTTTTGTTTTAGTTCCACAAGATCAAGCTATGATTATTTCAATGTTGGCTTTATTTGTTACTATTTTTGTATCTTTAATGGCAAAAGGTGTACTTAAACTTATTCCAATTTTATTAGGAATTTTAGCTGGATATGCTGCTTCTTTATATTTTGGGTTGGTTGATTTTCAAACAGTAGCTGATGCACCTTGGTTTGCAATGCCTGCTTTTGTAGCACCTGAATTTAATTTAGAAGCTATTATTTTTATCTTACCTATTGCTATTGCACCTGCTATTGAGCATATTGGTGATATGTTGGCTATTTCAAATGTAACCAAAAAAGATTATTTAGAAAATCCAGGTTTAAAAAATACTCTTTTAGGAGATGGATTAGCAACATCAGCTGCTTCTTTATTAGGAGGTCCTCCAAATACTACGTATTCAGAAGTAACAGGAGCAGTTACACTAACAAAAGCGTTTAACCCAGCCATTATGACTTGGGCAGCACTAGCAGCTATTGTACTTGCATTTGTTGGTAAATTAGGAGGAATTTTAGCTACTATTCCAACACCAGTAATGGGTGGAATTATGCTTTTATTATTTGGTATGATTGCTAGTATTGGAATCTCTACTTTAGTGAAAGACAAACCTGATTTTTCTTGCCCAAGAAACATGGCGATTATCTCAATTATCCTAGTATTTTCAATTGGAGGAATGAATTTTAATTTCTTTGATATTGCATTTTCAGGAATTGGATTAGGTGCTATTATTGGTATCGTTCTAAACTTGGTTTTACCACAGCCAAAACCAGAATAAATAAAAAGAAAGATTTTCTTTCTTTTTATTCTTTTTATTTAAAACCATCTTCTTTTATTCATCCACTTTTTTTCTCATCCCTAATCCGCCATTTATATTTTCTAAATATATACTAAAGATAATCAAATCTAATGAATAACTATATTCACAAAAGTTCATAATTATAGAACTCATGAAAGCTAGCGCATTCGTTTTTTTTCTTCTTTTATTGGAAAGAAGAAACAAGAAAGCAACTGACGGTTGTTGAAGGCTTACAGCTTCCCTCACTTATTATTTTGTGTTTCTGCCTTGCAAAACTCTCTAAAACGTGCTAAAGAGCACGTTTCTTAACGTTCAGACAGTTTCAGGCTGTTTCGAAACAAAAAATAAACGCTCGGCTTCAACAAAGGCAGAAACACGCTCCACGTTTTATAATAATTGATTTCTTTTATAGATAGTTATATTATAAAAAATTGAGATTCATTTTTTTTGCTGTAAGTTTTTAATGGATTATTAATATAATAAAAGATATTATTATATTAATAATCTAAGGAGTTCTATGAAAACAGTAACCTTACATGCGCCTCCTTTTTTTTGGGGAGACGAAGTTAAAATAGAAGAATACTGTGGAAATGCTCTGAAAGTGAAATTATCATTTGATACAGATTCATCGACACCTGCTACATTTACCGTCCGTGTCCATTTACCAACTTCATTTATTCCTATTGAATTTGTAGCTCCAGCAAGTAAAATTATAGATATTCCAGAAGATTGTTTTCATTTACGGGTAAGTTTAAAAAGTCATTTCACAGGACAAATAGTCACTTGTCAAATAAGCTAAAAGAAAGGTTTTTATGAAAATATTATCTACATTACTTATTGTTAATATATATTTATTTTCTTCAACAAATACATTTTTTACTATTGAAAATAAGATAGCTTTAACTTGTGAAGATGCTGAGAAAATTACGTTAAAAGATAACTCAATAAAATTTACTTATAATAAAAAAGGTCGAAAAAAATTAAATGATATAACAGAACATATCAATTCTAGACTTGGATTAATAGTAGAAGATACTGTGATTTTCTTTGACATAAGAATAAGAGAGAACATGGCAGAAGATAATAAACATAATACTATAACTTTTTCTACTAAAAATAAAGATAGTGCAAAACTTTTTTTCAAAAGTTTTGGAAAATGTAAAAATGGTAAATTTGTTAACGAATAATATCATCTAGATACGAGTTTACCTAATTAACTAAATGCTTAAATGAGTAAACTGTTACTAGCATTCCCCAAAATAAACACTCGGCTTCAACAAAGTCAGAACTATTCTCCACGTTTTCCTGTAAAATATTTTCTCTTTTTCTTGAAGGTAAAAATATAAGAAATAAATAAATCAAAGAGAAAAACTACATTCTCAACAGCTCTTCCCCTGACTTTGAGAAAGCTAAATCTTTTATTTTTTAGCGGAGAAAGGTGAAAACTGTTTGAGCGTTAGAAATGTGCTCTTTACCACGTTTTAGTGAGTTTTTGAGCCTCGCTAACAAATAAAAATATTTAGGCACCCGAAGGGCTTTATCATCTCGTCAGTTGCTTCTTTTTGTTTCTTTTTCTGACAATTAAGAAAAAGAAAAAAGCGCAAAGGTTACTTGTAAGAGCTCTTTAAAAAAGTGGAGATTCATTCTCAGGGGTGTAAATTGAATTATTAGAAATAATAAAATTTGTTAAATCTGTGACGCAAACTGTGACAGGTTTTTTGTATACTTTAAAATAAATGAAAATTAATATATTTTCTTAAGAAAAATAATGTGGATTTACCAAATTTTTTTATAGTTAAAGATACAAGTTGTCCATATAACATCTATATCTAGAGGTAAAATTACATTTAAATTTTAAGATAAATAGTACTATAATTTATTTTAAATTATAAAGTACTGTTTTTAGGTACTTATTATGTTTATAAAAAGACATTTAAAGTGTCTTTTAATAATAGGTGTATGGAAAAAATGAACATAGTGTTCCATGAATAAATAGTTAGATTAAAGTTTACATAAAAATAGTGAATAATTAGAAGAAAGAGAAAATCAAATCAATCTTTCTAGAATGATTAAGAAAATAAATTATGCATATAATAATTTAAATAATTAGTAATATTAAAAACATATTAAAAATATTTAGATATAAAGAGAATAAAATGAAGCAAATAAATATTAATAACAAACTTTTAAATAATAGTGAGAATTTACAAATACAAAATTATCATAGAATAATTTCTAATATAGTAGATCAAATTTCAGATAAAGGGAATAATATCTTAAATATAGTTTTTGATAGTTCTAAAGAAAGCCCTATTGAATTTGTTCATCCTCTATTTATTATTTTACTATTAAATTTATATGATGATTTTGAAATAAACGAAAGATATAAAGAACAAAATATAAAGATAACAATTGATATAAAATCTTTAGAAGAAAAAGTTCAAAAATATATTTTAACTTATTTAACACAGTTTATTGATTGTGATATAGTGGAGATTGCGCAAATAGGCCTTCTATATACGGAAGCTCTTATATATGGACTTGAGCAAAGTAATAAATCAGGAAAAAGTAAAATACTTTTACATACAACTGTAAAAGGTAATAATGATAATAATAAAGATAATAATTTAACTCTCTTAAAAGAACAAGAATATAATTATTTACCAATTGTTAAAATCACTAATAATAATATAGATATTGACTTCATATCAAAAGATTATTGGATAACGAATAAAACTACGAATAAAAAGGAACTAGTAAATAACGAGAATAGAAAGCATTTTTATAAAAAACTTCAAAGAGAAACAAAAGAAAATGGTATTTATAAGGATAAGAATGATAAATTATTTACAGATATATTTGTAACATATTTAGCTATAACTGATAATAAAGATGATTCAATTAATGGATTTAAAGATATTTTGCTAGAAATGATAGATAATATACAAAAACATGCAAAGTATAATAATAAACTTGCAAATGGACATATCGCTTTTTATAAAAATTCTCATGATCAACAAAATGAATTCATAGTGTGTGATGATTATAGTGAAGGTTTTCTAGAAACTTATTTAAAAACTATGAAAGATGAAAAAGAAGAAGAAAATATATCAAATACTGAAGCAATTGAAGAGTATGACAGTATTATTAAAGATTTAGAGAATAACAAGAATATAGAAGTTTTAGAAAAAATATTTAGCTTAGATTATATTTTTGCAATTCATAAAAAAAGGATAAAAAAACATTTTGGATTCCCTCTTTTACTAAAACTATTAGCCCAATTAGATAAACATAAAAATCAAAATAAAACCAAATTAACTGTTTATGTACACAGAAAAATGAATACATATCATATAGTAGTTCAAAATGCAAAGGTATATGTTACAGAATTAAAGGGTATATGTATAAAAGGTACATATATTCATATATCTTTTCCTTTTGGTTCAAAAATTAAGAATGATATTTTTAAAAATGAAGTGTTAAATGTACATACTTACGATTATAGAACTCACTTTATTAATAAAGAAATAATTAAAAAGTCAATTAAAAGTTTTATACTAATAAACTATACACAACTTATAAATAAAGAGTTACCAAAAGAAATAGTGAAAGATAGAAAAGAAGAAATGTCTTTATATCTTAAATATGATAAAAGCAATATTATTAGTAATTTTTTAAGATCTATTTATTCTTATGCTTATATACATGAAACTTCTATCAAAGATATTGTGGTACTTGATTTTCCAATTAAAAAACAAATTAACTATTTAGAAATTTATAGGGATACCTCTTCTTTAAAGAAGATATCTAATATATTATTTTTAGATAATACTTTTCCTAGAGCTATGTTTATTGGAGGAAAATCTGAAAATCAAATGTGTTTAATTAACAATATGTTATGTGAAACATTCAATTATGATAAAACAAATTTTTTAAAAAATAATACTTCCTGTGATGAAAAAATTAATGTTAATACAAATTTATTTTATAAAGATAAAGATAAAGATTTGTTTATTCCTTTAGAATTATTTTTACCATATAAAAATAAAGAAAAAAACTATACAGGAATGATTGATAATTATCTTGAATTAAAATCAAATTATGAAAATATACATTTAGATACAAATAATAATTCTCATTTAAAAAAGTTTTATTATTTTAAGCATATTTTTGAAGATTCTACATGGGTTAATAGAATATCTTTTGATTTAGCATTAAGAATAGAAAATGATTTTAATATTGATAAAATTGTCTTTATTGGTATTGAAAGATATTCATCCTTAATCTTATCTATTGTTAAAACAATATTGAGCAAAGATATTTCTACTTTTATCATTGAAGATCTTAATAATAAAAATATTGAACAATATGAGAACTTTAAAATATCGAATGAGAATAAATCTTTTATTATATTTTCACCTGTTACCGTATATCCAGATAAAATAGAAAGATTTATAGAAAATGTAAATTCATATTTTTATTGTTTTCTTAAATTAAAATATGAATTTAAAAAAGAATTAAAATATGATTGGACTTCTCTCTTTGAAAAGAATATTAATAGTATTATAAGTAAGGCAGACAATTGTGACGATTGTAACGGAGGGATAGAAAAACCTTTATACAAAATAGATAAAGACAAGTATAACATACAGAATTTTTTTAAATATCAAGTAGAAGTAAAGAGAATAGAAAAGAAAAATGTTTCTTGGATTAATGCCATAGAGTTTGGGCACACTAAACGAGGTAGAAATCATTACTTATACTACATTAAAACAGTTCAATTCTTAAAAAATAATATAACTAAAATTAAATCTTATTTTAGTGAAAAATATATATCTAATAGTTATGATAAAAGTAAAATACCTGTTATTTTGTCTTCAAATCACGATTCTAATAGTGATTTTATATCAATAATTGATAATATCATATTTGAAAATAATGCCATTATTCATTCATTTAATTTATTTAATAAAGAACAAAATATACATTCTTTGGAAAAAATAAAAATAAAATATAACGCTAATCCTGAAAAGTATGAATTCTTTTTTATTGATGATGTAATATCTTCTGGCGCTACATTAGAATATTTTTACCATATTTTAAAATATATTTCAAAAGAAGATAAATTTAAATCTATTTTTTCATTGGTTGACAGAACAGATGAAAATGAAAAACTTTTTATTTTAAGTAAATACTATAATAATTATTTTGCATTTTTTGAACTTCATATAAAACCAATTAAGATAGGTTTTGAAGATTGTTATCTGTGTGAAAGAGAAAAAAACTTAAAAAACTTAATAGATAGTTCATCATTGGTATTTATTAAGAATAAGTTAGAAAAAAAAGCTGAAAACTTAGAATTGAAAATTTTTGAAGGAATTGAGTATAAAAGTATTGAACAGGTTGAAGATTTTAAAAACTATTTGAAAATGCATGCTGTTGAACATATTTATAAGAGAATATCTATTTTTACTGATATTGAGGATGAAATGAGTATATTCATTAATGATGTGGAAAAATATTTTGATGAATATTATTTAAATTCTTCAGGCTTAACTAAAGAAATAAAAAAGATTATTAAATTTGAAGCAAAAATTGCATTTATTAAAACATTATCATTTCCAAAAATATCATTTATTGAAAAAATTAGAGAACTTGTTCATTTCTATATAATAAAAGAATTAAAGAATTTTATAATTGAAGATATTTCAACTAGACCACATAAAGTCAAAACACCAACTATAAATTTAATAGTTGAAGAACAGGAAATAAATAATATTAGAAATAATTTTATTTGCATTGAAAATATTGTAAATTTTTATGAAATTAAAAGTAAAACAAATATAGATTATTTCAATTTTTTAATATCAACAGCTAGTTACCTAAATGTAAATTATATTATATCTCTTGAAATGATAACTTTTTATCATAAATTAACTAAAAGAATAAAATACAAAGTAAGCATATACTCTAAGTATAAAAGACTATTGACTATCTATCCAATTGCGGTAAAAGTAGTTACATCTTATAGTAAAGAAAAATCACTATATTTTAATATGTCATTAAGAGATTTTTTTAAAGATTATCCTCTACAATATAATGGATATTATTCACGTATATTTGGACTATTTGTTGAAAACACAAAATATTTAGAATCATATAAAAACAAGTTTTTGTCAAAGGAAATTAATTATAATAATGAACTAAATGATGTATTAATAATCTTAAGAAAAGAAATGTTAAATTTCTTAAAGGAAATTATTATTAATAAAAAAATAAGTTTTTTTATTGACACAAATCAGAATATATCTAATATAAATTTGGTAGATATTTTTAACAAATATGATGAAAATGAAGATGAAAATGTGAATTTAATATATAAGGGCGCAACAATTGATTCTGACAAATCTGAATACGATATTATATTAAAAGATAAAGGAGAAAATAAATATAATATTTGGTGCAATTTTCATAAAAACTCTAAAACATATATTAGGATTACACAAGATTATTGTCCTTTAGGCATAGTAGTAATAGAACACGATGATGATCTGAATAGTCATTTATTAATTTCACGTAAGTTATTGATGGTTCAAAATAATATAATAGATTTCTTTCATAAACATTTACTGTTAGCAAAAATTATTGAAAGCTATATTGAGGTAGAAAACAATAAACAAGAAAAAATATTAGCTCAAATGAAGTTAGTTGAAAGTGAAAAAGAGAAAAAAATACTTTCTTCATATCTTAGTAATTATAATCATAATATTGGAGGAATGCTTAATT
This sequence comes from Campylobacteraceae bacterium, assembly GCA_013215945.1. Lineage (NCBI taxonomy): Bacteria > Pseudomonadati > Campylobacterota > Epsilonproteobacteria > Campylobacterales > Campylobacteraceae > Campylobacteraceae bacterium. The sequence continues at coordinate 79,162 of JABSOM010000012.1, read as the reverse complement.
TTAGAATAATGTTAACTCAAAAACTTAGCGATCATGATATCTTTCCAATTAGAAATAATAAAGAGATACTTAAAACTGAACTTCAAAGTTTATTAATAAATATTAATGAATTAAAAGATTACGCCTTTGGGTTACCATATATAGCTGAAGTAGCACAAATTGGATATAAAGATAACAAAATTGATTTTAGTAATTCAGAAGATTTTTTTATGATTGCAAGAGAAATGAGAGTAGATATTTTGAAGTTTTTAAACATTGCATATATTTCTGGAAATTCAAAAATTTCTAATGAAACAATTAACTATAAAATTATCATAAATGATATAGATTGTTATAAAATATCAGGGGCGTTAGTAGAAAATATAAGAAGTATTATTTTTGAGCTTTGTTACAATGCCGGAAAATATAATAATTTGCTAAATAATGAAACTTGCATAATTAGAATTTTCTTAGATCCAATTGATAATAGTATAAATATTTTAAATAACAGGAATAAAAAAGATTTTAATAAAAAAAATAAAATTGGATTAGAGTCTATAAATAAATATTTTAATAAAATAAAACATGAATTAGTATCTTATTCCAATATGGATAATGACTTTAAAATTATAATAAAAGGATTATAAATGTGTAGTGTGGAAAGTAATAATATTAAAATATTAATTGTTGATGATAATTTCAATAATATAGTTGAAATGAGGAAAGGATTAGAATACTTTGATATTGATCCTCTTAACATATATCCTGACAAGTCTAAATTACGATCTTTCAGTAATAAGATAAGAGAATATGCTACTAATAATCAATCTTCAAACATATTCAGAGAACTTAAAACAATAATAAAAGATAAAAAAATTGACCTATTATTTTTAGATTTAAATCTTACCTCTGATGAGAATCCAAAAGAGACGACAGGTGAAGAAATTATAGAATTATTTATGAATAGCAATGAACAATTTTTAATTAATATACCAATTATTATTGTTTCAATGTATTCAAAAGAAGAAATAAGAGAAGGTTCTCCTAAATTAGTTCCATTCTTACATATTAAAAAAGAAGATAATGGGTTTGATAGAGAAAGGTTTATTGAACATATAAAAAATTCAAAATTAGATGAATACTGGAAGCTTTTAATTCAAAACTATAGAAAAATAAGAGAGAGTATAAAATATAAACAAGATTTAGAATATATTAAATATAAGTTAGAAACTTTAAACTATGAAGATAAACTTAATCAAGTTATAGAAACTATGAATACAATTAATGAAAAATCACTAGAGGTTAATGAAAAGTTACAGACTATAGAATTATTTAGTAAATCAATAGTTAAAGTTCTCCCTGAATTAGCAAATAAAGCAAATATTAGTAAAGTAATTAATTCATTAAAGGAAGATGGTTTAAAAGATATATTAGGTGCAGAGTTCCCTGATGATCTAAGAAATTCTATTTATAAAAAGTTAAAAGGGATAGTAAATAAAAAAGGAGAAGATTCTGTGAAAGATTTATATGGGGAAATTAAAGATGTTGTTAAAGATTATATATCGGATGGAGCGAATATTGAAACAGGAGATAATATTGTTGAAAAAACTGGAAAATTGACTGGGTATTTATATGGGAAAACAGTTGAATTACTAACTACCGGTAAAGTATAGTAACTATAATAATAATTGACATCTCGAGGATATTAAGATCCTAAATAGAGCATATAAAAACAAAAATGTAAGGTTGATTATGTGCTTGAAAATTTATTTAAAATAAATAAATGGGGCAGGCACCATTAAATCAGAAAAATTAAAGGTGCCTGTCCTCTTTAAATTCCCTTTAAAAAAATCTGGTGACCGTATACCTAATTGACAAAGTGGTTAAATTAGGTATACGGTCACCCGAACTTCCCAATAAAAAATGGAAATTACACCCCAGGGGTAGGAAATCCACTTTTAAGATAAAAACTTAGGCTTCCTCTAATCCTGTTAAAAAATCACTTTTAATTAAAGTAAAGGCTTCTATTCCCAAAGATACTCTAATCAAGGTATCTTCTATTCCAAGCTCGAGTCGTTCTTCTTTAGTTAAATGGCGATGAGAAGAGATTGAAGGTACAACTACTAATGTTGAAACATCTCCTAATGTACTTCCATAAGGGATATCCTTTGCAGCATTAAGAAAGTTATTTACATTGTTATAGTCACCTTTTAATACAAAACTAACTATTGTGCCAAAATTACCTTTTAGCATTGTTTTTGCCAGTAAATGTTCAGGATGCGAGGCAAGGCCTGGATAATAGAGTTTGGAAATTTTTGGATGATCTTCAAGAAGAGCTGCCAGTTTAGCTGCATTTCTTTGTGCTTCTTTAAATCTTAAATCAAAAGTATGTAATCCTCTCTCAGCTAGCCAACAATTAAAAGGGTTAGAATTAAGTCCAAAATTTGCAATAAGCTCATCAATATCTTCAAGAAGTTTATCGTCATTTGAGCCAATATATCCTAAATTTAAATCACTATGTCCTGATAAAATTTTTGAAACAGAATGCATTACTAACGTAGCACCATGGTTTAAGGGTTTATATCCTGAAGGCGTTGTAAAAGTATTGTCTACCATTATTAAAGCAGATGATTCTTTCGCTACTTTTACCAATTCATCAAAATAGGTAATTCTAAGTAGAGGGTTTGATTCGATTTCTACTAAAATAATTTTGGTTGAGGGGGTAATGGCTTCAGCAAAAGTGCTAGGGTCAGAAGAATCAAAAAATTTAGTTTCAAAACCCATACGAGGAAGCATTTTTGTAAGCATTTTTAAAGATTGCCCATATAGCTGTTTTGAAGCAGCTATTGTATCCCCTTTTTTTAGTAAAGCTAAAAAGACACAAGACAATGCAGACATACCAGAAGCGGTAATAAACCCACCTTTGGCATCTTCCAACCAAGAAATCTTTTCTGCTAAAATTTTAGCATTAGGATTTGCATATCGGGCATAAGAAAAGCCTTCAATTTTTTTCTCGTTTAAAGCTTTTACTTGTTCAATATTTTCATAATGATACATTACAGATGCAGATAAAGGTGTACTAAGTGGAATACCTTCATTTTCTGGTATTTTGTTTCGCCTTACAATTGTGCCCTTGCTTTTCTTCATAATATTTACCTTATTTTATTATTTAGAGATACTCATAAATTAAAGTAAATCAATAATTTATTTATCTAAATTACAAATAAATTATAGGAAAATGAAACTTAAACTTATTGTATATATTCATAAAATCATGCTTAAATTTTATATTTTAAATCCGTTTATAATATAACTATTTTGTCGGAATTTTATGATAATTTAAATATAGGAAGATAAATATTTTTATTTTGAGCTTATTATTTTTTTGATTCTAGTAGTCTGAGAAAAGTAAGGGCAAAAGTTGCAGCCGCAGCCCTTACAGTTACACATAAATGTGCTCGAGCAGTATATCTAAAAAGATTAAATAAGTCTCTTTAATAAAGTAAATTCACAGCCCTAAGAATGAATCTCCACTTTTTTATAATATAACTACTCTTTAAAGAGCTCATACAATTAAGCTTTGCGTCTTTTGGTCTTAGAATTCTGTGACAGTATGCTTAATTGCTAAGTGCTTAAATATGTATACAGTCCTGCGAACTTCGTGCAATAATATTTTGTAGTTATATTTAATAAGGAGTAGAATATAATCTCTTATATGATTTTATTAAAGGAAATACGATGCCTAGTAAAAATATTAATAGTGTTATCTCTGTTCTCCCCGTAAAGAACTTCGAGCTTGCCCTTGAGTGGTATCAAAAGTTGTTTGAACGCGAGCCAGACCTTGTGCCTATGGAAGGTATTGCAGAATGGCAACTTCTAGAAAACGCGTGGATTCAAGTTTCAATCGATTTAGAGCGTGCAGGCAGTACAACAGTAGTTATTGGTGTAAATGACCTAGAAGCAAAGTGCAAAGTTTTCTTGGACGCTAATTTGCCCATTGGAAAAATTGTAGAGTACCCAGAAGTTATCAAAATGGCAGAAATAATTGACGAAGAAGGAAACAAAATTTCTTTTGTTCAGGACATTTCCAATAATTCAGGTAATTAACAAAGCAAATTTACACCCCTGAACATAAATCTCTACATTTCAAATATACAATATTTTTGTATTAAGATTAACATATGATTAATGTCCCTTCTGTATACTGAACTTTCAATAGAAAAATTAAGGAATAAAAATGCAAAAATACGGTTTTTTAGATGATTATAGTGAAGGATGTCATCCAAATATTCTTGCAGCACTTTCAAAAACAAATTTAATGCAACAAGCAGCCTATGGTTTTGATGAATATAGTATAGAAGCAAAACAACTAATAAAAAATAAAATGAATAATCAAGATTCAGAAGTTTTTTTTGTAACTGGAGGAACCCAAGCAAATATTATCATCACTTCCTCAATATTACATTCTCACGAAGCAATTATATCTGCGGATATAGGGCATATTTTAGGAAGAGAAGCGGGTGCAATTGAAGCAACAGGACACAAAATAATTTCAATGCCATCTGAAAATGGGAAACTTAATATTCATAAAATTCAATTAGCTTTAGATAATCACTCTTTTGTACCTCACATGGTTAAACCGAAGTTAGTTTATATCTCAAATGCAACAGAAATTGGGACTATTTATACAAAAAAAGAACTTGAAGAAATATCAAAATTTTGTAAAGAAAAAAAATTATATCTTTTCTTAGATGGGGCAAGATTAGGAGCATCTTTATGTTCAAAATATAATGATTTGACATTAGAAGATATTTCTAAGTTAACAGATGTTTTTACTATGGGTGCCACCAAAAATGGAGCATTATTTGGAGAAGCAATTATAATAAATAATTCATATCTAGCAGAAGATTTTAATATAAACATTAAACAAAAAGGTGCTTTACTAGCAAAAGGACGTACCCTTGGTATTCAGTTTTTAGAATTGTTTAAAGATGATTTATATTTTGAATTAGCAAAAAAAGCAAATGATTTAGCTCTTAATATTTCAAATGCTTTTGTTGCAAAAGGATATAGATTATTAGATAGCACGCAGACAAATCAAATCTTTTTGATTTTACCAAATAGTTTAATTGAAAAATTAGAAGAGAAGTTTTCTTTTTATATATGGGAAAAAGATGATGAAGAACATTCTGTTGTCCGTATGGTGACTTCTTGGATAAGTGATGAAAACAAAATCAATGAATTAATAGATTCTGTTTAAATATAACTACAATTATATTAAATAATTGTAGTTAAAAATTTACACCCCTGAGACAGAATCTCCACTTTCTTATAATATAACTATTGTTTTAAAGAGCTCATACAAAGTACCTTTGCGTTCTTTTACTTTTCTTTCTTGAAAGAAAAGTAACAAAAGAAGCAACTGACGAAATGATAAAGCCCTTCGGGTACCTAAATATTTTTATTTTATAACTAGCCTGCGGAACTCGTTAAAATGTGCTAAAGAGCACATTTCTGACGCTCACACAGTTTTCACCTTTTCCCGCTAAAAAATAAAAAGATTTAGCTTTATCAAAGTCAGGGGAAGAGCCTTATAAAAGATTATTTTATTTAATATTACTTCATATTCTTTTATCTAACTATCTATAAAAAAAGAAATTTATAATGTTACGTGGAGCGTGTTTCTGACTTTGTTGAAGCCGAGTGTTTATTTTGTATTTCGGAAAAAACTGAGGACTGTTTGACCGTTAATAAAGGTGCTTTAATGCACATTTTAGGGAGTTCCGCAAGTTAGAAATATAAAATGATAAGCGAGGGTAGCTCCGCCTTCAACAACCGTCAGTTGCTTTCTTGTTTCTTCTTTTCAAGAAAAGAAGAAAAAAAACGAATGCGCCAGCTTTTATGAGCTCTTAAAAATCATCCTTTTATAAGTATCGCCCCTGTGAATCAATCTCCACTTCTCGAAGATACAATACTTCTTTTATTCCTACGATTAACATTAAGTTAATATAGACATCTTATAATTTTCATATATAGATATTAAGGTCAACAATGAAATTATTGTTTTTACTAATAAGTTTTATTTCTCTTTCTTTCGCATTAAGTGTGGATGAGAGTAAACACTTATTAAATCGTACTTCTTTTTCTTATACCCAAGCAGACTTAAAATTGTTTCAAGGTTTTAGTAAAAAAGAAGCGATTTCTTTTTTGATACATTCTGCTAAAGATACTAAGACTTTGGCTATACCACAAGATTTAAAAGAAATTTCTTTGCCTCTTAAGAATAGAAAGTCTCTTTCACGCGAAGAAAAAAAAGTATTAAGAAAAGCGCGTGTGAAAAAAATGAAAGAACTTCAAATGTGGTGGTATGAAATGATGCTTCAACCCCAACATTCATTTAGAGAAAAAATGACACTGTTTTGGCACAATCATTTTGTTAGCTCTTATAAAGTAGTTAAGAACCCTTATTTTATGTACAAACAAAATCAACTTTTTAGAGAAAATGCCCTTGGTAATTTTGATACTTTTTTACATAAAAGCTCAAAAGATTTGGCCATGCTTATTTATTTGGACAACAACTCGAATAAAAAATCCCATCCCAATGAAAACTATGCCAGAGAGCTCTTAGAGCTTTTTACTTTAGGGGAGGGATATTACTCTGAAATGGATATAAAAGATGCAGCAAGAGCATTTACTGGCCTAAGAGTTAATAGAAAAAAACAAATAACAGTAAAAATAAAAAAGTTCCATGATTTTGGATCCAAAACCTTTTTAAATCAAAGTGGAAACTTTGATGCAAAAGATATTATTGATATTATTTTAGAACAAGATCAGATGGGAATATTTATTGTTTCTAAGTTGTATAAAGAGTTTATAAGCGAAGATATTAATAAAACGTTCGTTAAAGCTTTGGCTAAAGACTTTAAAGAATCTTCTTATGATATATCTTTATTAATGGAGAGTTTATTATTAAGTGATGATTTTTGGAATATGAACAATAAGAGTATCAAAAGCCCAAGTGAATTAATGATTGGGCTTATTAAGAACTTAGATATTACTGTAAGTACAAAAGAACTTCGTTTTTTAATCAAATTTGGAAAAAGTCTGGGACAAGAATTATTTAACCCCCCTAATGTTAAAGGATGGGCAGGTAATAAAGCATGGATTGATAGTTCTTCTTTTGTTTTAAGACAGAACTTTATTAAAAAAGTTCTCAATAGAAAACTAAAACCTAAAAAACTAAAAGAATTAGCTATTAATAATTATGAAGAATTCCAGGCATATTTTTATCCTATAAAAAGTAAAGAAGAATATGTTTTTAAAAACAATAAAAAATATTTCTCTCTTCTTTTAACAAAATCTATTTATCAATTAAGGTAAAAGCATGAAAAGAAGAAACTTTATTAAAAGCTCAATCTTAGCAGCCCTTGTATTATCTCTGCCTACTTCTTTTATGGCAAGTCCTAACAAGAAAAAAACTTTAGTTCTTTTAGAGCTTAATGGGGGAGCTGATTATTTAAATATAATCATTCCTTATAAAGAAAAGAACTATTATGATTTAAGACCCACTCTTGCATTAAAAGAAAGTGAGTATTTAAAACTTACTGAAACGTTAGCTATTAATAAAGACTTGGATTTTCTTCATTCTTTGTACCAAAACAATGATATGGCAATAATCAATGGTTTAGGATATAAAGATCCAAACTTATCTCATTTTAGAGCTATTGAGATTGTAGAAACAGGAAGTAATAGTAATGAGTATTTAGAGGAAGGGTGGTTAAGTGATGTTTTAGAAAAAGAAGAATTATCTAAACAAAAACCAGTACATGCAATTGTATTTGGAAAAAGAAAAAAAGGCCATCTCTTTTCTAAAAACTTAGATGTATTACAAATGAAGAACATAAGTGCTTTTTTAAAAGAAGGCTCAAAACTTAACTTTGATATTCCTTCTAGTACGCAAGATGCTACCTTGGGGTTTTTATACAAACAAAAAAAAACAATTGAGCGTTCTTTGTTTAGTGTTAATAAGTATGCCAAAGATGTAAGTGTTACTATTGAGTTTGAAAACAGTGATATCTCAAATTCTTTTAAAGAAGCAGTGAAAATTATAAAATCTCCTATGGATATATCTGTGATTAAACTCTCACAAAAAAGTTATGATACCCATGCCAATCAAAAAGAAAATTTATCTCTTTTGTTAAAAGAATTAAATGCAGGCATTAAGAGTTTTGTTAACGAGCTTAAAACTGAAAATATTTTTGATGAGGTATTATTTCTTACTTACAGTGAGTTTGGACGACGTGTCAAAGAAAATGGAAGTAAAGGCAGCGATCATGGAACAGCTACTTTTTCTTTTGTAATAGGAGGAGGGGTTAAGGGAGGTTTGTATGGAGAGTATCCTTCTTTAACAAACTTAAAAAAGAATAACTTGATTTATACAACAGAGTTCAAATCTTTTTACAATACGCTCTTAAGTAAATGGTTTTTACATAAAAAGAATCGTTTTAATGCTTATGACATAATAACTTTCATATAATCTAAGAAAATAATATACAGGATAGATTATGGCAACAAAAGAACACCAATTTGATGTTACAGCAAAATTAGATTTTCAAGAACTAAAAAATGCTATTGTACAAGCACAAAAAGAAGCAAACACCAGATATGACTTTAAAGGTGGAAGTAAAGATATCGAATTTAGTGAGAGTGCTAAAACAATTACTCTTATTTCCTCAAGTGATAATAAAGTAGATGCTTTATATGATATCTTATTATCTAAGTTAAATAAAAGAGGAATTCCTATTAATTCTTTAGATGAGCCAAAAAAAGAAGACAGCTCAGGGGCTAATAGAAAGTATACTTATCCTTTAATTGATTCTATTCAAAAAGATGAAGCAAAAATCATACAAACAGAAATTAAAAAATTAAAATTAAAAGTAAAATCAGTTAATCAAGGGGACGAAATAAGAGTTACTGGTAAAAATATTGATGATTTACAAACTGTAATGACTCATTTAAGAACCTTGGACTTAAAATCGCCATTAAGTTTTGAAAACTTCAGATAAAACAAAATGAAATAGCTAAAACTATTTCATTTTTTTCATCATTTTTTTGTCTTTCATCATTTCCATTTCTTTAACTAAAGTAATATCTGCATTTGCCATTTTATTGTGTGCAAATACTAAATCATTTCCAGAAGCACTGTTATGACAACCAATACAACCACCTACTTTTCCAGCAAGGGCGTCTTTTTTAGGACTTTGGTGTAAGGTTCCATCTGCTTTATATTTAACCCAAAACCAATCGTTATTTTTAGGATCATAACCGTCTTTTTTAATCATAACCGTTACTGCTTTTAAATATTTAGCTCGGTTTTGTTCTACTTTTTCAATAGTGATATCTTTTCCACCATAGTTTCTTTTAATAATGACTCTTTTTCCATCAATAGTACTTTCAAGCACTTCTCTTACCGGACCATGAGGAGGGCCTCCTAAATACAAGGTTGCTGGAATTTTATTTAACTTGGCTTTTTCTAATTGCATCCATAACATTTGTGAATATTTCACATCTTTATCACTTCCAAATGGCTTATCACTCATAGAAGCTGCAAAAGAAAGTGAGCTCATACAGGCAACTAATACTAAGGTTTTTAAAAAACTGTTTTTCATTATGTATCCTTTTATATCCAAATTATAGGAGAGTTTTGTTAAGCCTTTGTGTACATTTTTTTAACACTTTGATACTTTGTCTTTAAATTTTTTCTGCTACAATCTTAAACAATTAAAGGAAGATGTTTATGGAAATTACTCAAGAAGAAAGAGATGCTGTTTACAAAACTATTTATACAAGAAGAGATACTAGGTCAGAATTCTTAGATGAAGAAATTGATGATGAAGTTATAAAAAGACTTTTAGATGCAGCCCATCATGCTCCTAGTGTGGGTTTTATGCAACCTTGGGATTTTATTGTTATTAAAGATAAAAAAATACGCCAAGATATAAAAGATGGTTTTGAGACTGCTAATAAAGAAGCTTCTTTATTGTTTAAAGGTGAAAAACAAAAACAATATAAAAAACTAAAACTAGAAGGTATTACTGATGCACCTATAGGAATTTGTATTACTTGTGATCGTTCGCGCTCTGGGGATGTAGTACTTGGGCGAACTACAAATAAAGAAATGGATTTGTACTCCTGTGTTTGTGCCGTTCAAACCTTGTGGTTAGCTGCTAGGGCTGAGAATTTAGGTTTGGGATGGGTAAGTATTATTCATAATGAAACCTTAAAAGATATACTTGAGATTCCTTCTGATATTGATGTTATTGCTTATTTATGTATTGGAAAAGTAAGTTATTTTCATGACAATCCGGAATTAGAAGAAAAAGGTTGGTTAAAAAGAATGCCTTTAGAAGAAGTAGTACATTATGATAAATGGAGCAATAAAAACAATACACGCCCAATAAACAAAAAACAAGTATAATACAATAAATAAAGGTGGGATATGAAAGTATTATTACTTGAAGACGATTTAGCTCTTAGCGATATTCTTTATGATCATTTAGAACACAATGGTTTTGATGTTTCTTTAGCAACATCAGGCGATGAAGCGCTGGAATTTTTTGTAGATGAAGTATTTGATTTTGCAATTATGGATATTAATACTCCCAATATGACAGGACTTGAAGTTCTTAAAATCATAAGAAACGATTACAAACTAAAAACACCTGTAATAATGATAACTGCGTATCAAGATACCAAACATTTAAAAGATGCTTTTGAAAATGAAGTCGATGATTATATAAAAAAACCCTTTGATTTAGAAGAATTTGATCAAAGAATAAACAGAATTTGCAGACATTTTGCTTTAAACCAAAACAATAGCTTGGATTTAGGTGGTATTATATTTAATCCAAATGAATGTGAATTAATCATCAAAAACAAAAAAATCTCTCTTGCAAAAAAAGAGAGAGATATTTTACGTTATTTTGTAACCCATAAAAGTAGGGTGATTTCTTCTGAAGAGTTATTGCAAAATATTTGGAAGTATGACGAACAGCCTACTGATGCTACCATTAGAGTGTATATTAAAAACTTAAGAGAATTATTAGGAAAAGAGAGAATTACAACTATTAGAGCACTAGGATATAAGTTTGAATAAGGACGAAAAAAAAGCACTTATTAGTTTTTTATTAATTTATGTAAGTTCAACAGTGCTTTTTATTGGAATAATGCTGTATTCATATTATATCAATGAAGTAAAAAATTTGGACAAACAATGCAATATGATAATGAGTACTGCTGCAAGTAAAATCAAAACAGATATTTTAAAATCCCATATGGATCATATTGCTTATGTTCCTTCAAAAGTTAAAAACAGAAGTATTAATTATGGTTTATTTGATAAAAATCAAAATATTATTTTCTCAAACCTAGAGTCAAATGAGATAGATTTCACAAAAATAGTACATTATAATGGAGAGTATAATTTTCATATTTCTACTTTTGAAGATAAATATGAGAATAAAATTAATATTAAATATATTGTTATTGAAACCCAACAAGGTTATTCAGATAAATGGAATTTAAAAATACTTACCTTAAGTATTTTGATTTTTTCTGCTGTTTTTATTTTAATAATTGGCTATTTTTTATCCAAACTTTTATTAAAACCGGTACGTGAAAAGATTTTACATATGGACAATTTTATTAAAGATTCTGCCCATGAGTTAAATACTCCAATTGCTGTATTATTAACGTCTGCCTCTACCTTGAAACAAGGAAGAAATACTGAAAAAATGCTTCAATATATGATTTCTTCTGCTAAACAAATATCTCATATTTACAATGATATACATTTTTCTGCTTTTAATGAAATTGATGAAGATTTGAATCAAGACTTTGATTTGTCTTTAATGATTAAAGAATCGGTGGGTTATTTTAATGATATTGCGCTTACTAAGTTAATAATAATTGAAGTAGAAGCCCAAGAAACAGTTATTTTTATGGATAAAAATAAAACGCAAAGAATAATAAACAACCTTTTATCCAATGCCATTAAATATTCGAAAAAAGATTCAAAAATTTTGGTTAAACTTAAAAAAAATATTTTAACTGTTGAAGATTTTGGTATAGGTATTTCAAAAGAAGATCAAAAAAGTATTTTTAAGAGATATAAAAGAGGAAATAACATAGAAGGTGGTTTTGGAATTGGGCTTGATATTGTTTGTAGGGTGATTCATGAATATAATTTATCGTTAAATCTTGAGTCAGAACCTAAGGTCGGTTCTACGTTTATTGTGGATTTTTCAAATGCAAAACAAATAAACAATTAGTATAAAACTAAAATCTAAGTTTCAAGTATTTTTTTCTAAAGATATGTTACACTTTATTAAGAAGTATTTTAAATTTATCTAAATAAAAAGAAGTTTTAATGAATGATTTAAAAGAAAATATGAAATATCTTAAAGATATTTCGATTTTATATGTTGAAGATAATGAAGACATACGAAATGAAATTACCTACACCCTTGAAAGTAAAGTAAAAAAACTTTTTGTTGCCTGTGACGGAAAAGAAGGTTTGTCTTTATTTAGAAGTTCTACTCCTGATTTAATAATCACGGATATCTCAATGCCACACATGGATGGCATAGAAATGTCTCAATGTATAAGAGAAGAAAATACTAATGTTCCTATTGTTATTATTAGCGCATATAACGACAGTACTTACCAACTTAATGCTAAAAAAGCAGAAGTAAGTGAATTTTTAACTAAACCACTTGATTTAATAAAACTTTACATTACTATAGGCAAATTAGCAAAAAATATAATTCTTAAAAATTAAAACCTTATAGTCTAAAAAAACCTAAATAAAACACATTCATCAAAGGAAAATATTTGAAATATAAGATATTGAATAAAAAGAATATAGAAGAATATTTAATGAGTATAAAGAATATAAAAGAATACTTTGCTGGTGATGATCTTTTTATTGATGAAATTGGTAATGGAAATTTAAATTACGTTTTTATTATAAAAAGCCTTAAAGATAATAATAAAGCACTTATTTTAAAACAAGCGGTTCCTTATTTACGATGTTTGGGAGAAGATTTTCTTTTAGGGCGAGAAAGAATGACTTATGAAATAAGAGCATTAAAACAATTTAGAAATAATACTCCTTTACATATTCCTTTTTTATACGATTGTAATGAAAATATGTCTACTGTTATTATGCAGTATTTAGAGGATCATATTGATTTAAGAGAAGGGTTGATTCAAAAAAACACCTATCCAAATTTTTCAGAGCATATTTCAAGTTATTTGGCAAATAATTTATTTAAAACATCTTCTTTATATTTAAGTTCAAAGGAAAAAAGAAACTTACTTGGACAATTTAATGGAAATGCAGAACTGTGTAAATTAAGTGAAGATTTTATTTTTACTTTTGCTTTTATGGAACATGAAACAAATGATAGGTTGTCTAAAAATAGCGATGATTTTAAGGCGTTAATAGAAGATACTGTTTTTAAAAAAGAAGTTCTTGCTTTAAAATATAAATTTATGACTCAAAATGATGCTTTGCTTCATGGAGATTTTCATACTGGTTCTATTATGATTAATGAGAAAGAAACCTTTGTAATTGATCCTGAATTCTCTTTTATAGGGCCCTTTGGTTTTGATATTGGTGCTTTATTTGCAAATCTTTGTACTTCTTATGTATCGCATGTAATACAAAAAGCTTCTCCTTCTTATTTGGAGTATTTATTACAAAACCTTAGTGAGTTGTTAGAAAAATTTGAAGAAAAATTTCTAAACTTATGGATAAAACAAGAAGAATCTGCATTACTTAGAAAAGGTTTTATTAGAAATGAAGAGATGCTTTCTTACAAAAAAGAGTTTGTATTAGGAATCCTTCGTGATTCTATTGGTTTTGCAGGATGTAAAATAGCAAGAAGAATATTTGGAGCTTCTGGTGTGCTTGAAATCAGAAATATAAAAGATGAAGTGCTTAAAAAAGAAGTTATGCACATATGTTTAAATATCGCAAAACGTTTTGTAAAAGAAAATAAAAAACTAAGTTCAATACAAGATGTGTTTGCGATAATAAAAGAAGAAATAAAACCTTCTTAATCTTAATAAAGAGCTATTCTTTTAGCTCTTAAGTATAATATTTCACAAGGTTTTTTGGTTTTACTCCTATAAAATATAGGCTAATTAAAAGCCAATTTCTAAGTGTCGTATAAAATAAACCTTTGTTTTCCCATTTTCTTGGAGATGTACGAACTTTTTCTTTTAAAATCTTAATTTTGTATCTTTTTTTCTTTAGTTTTTGCATCAAATTAACATCTTCCATTAAAGGAATTTCTTCATAAAATCCTATATTTTCAAAAATATCTTTTTTAATAAAAATGGCTTGATCTCCATAAGGCAAAGACGTTAAACGAGAACGAATAGAAGCTATTTTAGAAATTAATTTTAAGGCTTTTTTTGAAGAGTCAAAAGACAAATCAAAAGCACCTGCAACAATATCATTGTTTAAACTCTCCCTAATTAAGTTAAGTGCATTTTTAGGTAAAATGGTATCTGCATGCAAAAAAAGTAAAATCGAACCACTAGCAAGGTGAGCTGCTTTGTTCATTTGTTTGGCTCGTCCTTTTTCCGACGTGATTTTTATGATATTTTCAAGGTGTATCTCTTTTATTGTAGAGTCTTTATGCCCATCAACTACAATAATTTCATCATTTTTTAAAGAATTATTTTCCAATAAAGCCTGTAAAAACAAATTAATTTTCTTTTCTTTATAAACGGGAATAATAATTGAAATTTTGATGCTTAATCCTTTATTGTATATACTTAATAAACGAAAACTACATAGTACTTTACTATTATATCTAATGTAAAATATAAGGAAGAATTCATGAGTAATTTCTGGGAAAATAGAGTGTTATTAAAAAACAAGTTTGATTTAATTCAAATTAATATTGGAGATTTGTGTAATCTTAGTTGTAAACACTGCCATGTAGGAGCAAGTCCTAAGGGTGTGAAAAATATGAACAAAGATACTGCTCTTAAAATTATTGATAAGATTTTATCAATGAAGATACAAACGATTGAATTTACAGGTGGAACACCTGAAATGAATGATAACTTTTTACTTTTTTTAGAAAAACTCTTTGAAGGGGGAAAAACCTTAGTTGTTAGAACCTCTTTAACCGTCTTAGAAGATGAAAAATATTCACATTTTATTGATATATATATAAAATACAAAGTAAAAGTAATTGCTTCTTTGCCTTCTGTGTTTGAAGAAACGACTAGTAAACAAAGAGGAAAAGGGGTATATGATTCTACTATTGAGTTATTACGACGTTTTAATACTATGGGTTATGGAAAAGGAGATTTAAATCTTGACCTAGTTTATAATCCTGTAGGCACTTTTCTTCCAGCAGCGCAGAGTCAATTAGAGCTTGAATATAAAACTATTTTAAAAGAAAAGTTTGATGTTTCTTTTAATTCATTGGCCACTATTGTAAACATGCCAATCAAACGCTTTAAATTTGATTTAAACAAACATAAGGTGCTTGATGAGTATATGAATACTTTAAGAAGTAAATACAATGAAAACACCTTAGATAATATTATGTGCAGAAATATTCTCTCAATTGATTATGAAGGTTATGTATACGACTGTGATTTTAATCTGTCTTTGGAGATGAGAATCAAAGCGTATGAGAATACGTATTTTTGGGATATTGATTTTTCTAATTTTAAGCCTGAAATTTCTTTTGATTCTCATTGTTATGCCTGTACGGTTAATTCTGGCTCTTCTTGTAGTGGAGAAGTACTAAAAGAAAAAGCAGTAAATACAAAAGAAGAAGAGATGGATTACCAAGAAAATGCAAAAGAATATTATGGAGAAATTTTGTCTTCTTCCTCGGATTTAAAAACATCGGCTTGTTGTACTATTGATATGATTCCTAAAAGAATAAAAGATACCTTGCCTTATATAATGGATGAGATTAAAGACAAATATTATGGCTGTGGTTCACCTATGCCAGAAGTATTACAAGGCGCAAAGATTCTTGATTTAGGATGTGGTAGTGGGCGTGATGTATATATTTTATCAAAATTGACAGGGCAAGAAGGTTTTGTTTATGGAATTGATATGACAAAAAATCAAATTGATGTTGCAAAAAAATATCAAAACGAACAAACAAGACGTTTTGAATATAAAAAAAACAATACCTCTTTTATTCATGATTATATAGAAAATATAGACAAACATTTTAAAGAAAACTCTTTAGATATTGTGACATCCAATTGTGTTATAAATTTATTAAAAGATAAAAAAGAAATCTTAAAAAAAGTACATACACTTTTAAAAGAAGGTGGAGAATTTTATTTCTCAGATGTATATTCAAACAGACGCTTAGGGCAAGAACTTAAAACAAATAAACTGTTACATGGGGAGTGTTTAGGAGGCGCTTTGTATGTGAATGATTTTATTACTTATGCAATAGAAGCTGGTTTTGTTGAACCACGCTTGGTTTCTTCAAAAGAAATCGAAATCTTAGATCCCAATATTAAAGAACTTCTTGGGAATATTAAGTTTTATTCATTAACGTATAGACTTTGGAAAATAAAAAACCTAGATTCTGTTTGTGAAGATTATGGACAAAGTATTATTTATAAAGGTGGAATTGAATATTGTAAAGCAGAGTTTTTATTGGATGCAAATCATCTTTTTGAAATTAACAGACCTGAGCATGTATGTAAAAATACAGCGGATATGTTAATGAAAACAAGATATAAAAAGTATTTTGAACTACAAGGTAATAGTAATACCCATTTTGGAGAATTTAAAGCCTGTGCTACACTTGCTAGTATGGCTAAAAATGAAGAAAAAGAAAATGGGGTAGTAGCATGTTGTTAAACCTAACTACATTATTAACTGGTTTTGAAGATTTTTATGAATAAAAACCTACTTATTATTTTTGTAAAAGAACCTAAAAAGGGTTTTGTTAAAACAAGACTGGCAAATAAGCTTGGAGATGAATTTGTTTTAGAGTTATATAAATGTTTTGTAAAAGATTTGCTTGTGAATGTAGAATCAAAAAACTATGATATTAAAATGTATGTAACAGGTTCAAAAGAAAAAACACAAAAAATATTTAACTTTTCTTGTGTTTTTTCACAAGTTGATGGTAATTTAGGGCTTAAAATGAAAACAGCTTTCATGAATGAATTTGAATTTTATGAAAAAGTAGTTTTAATCGGAAGTGATACGCCTCATATTAGACATTCTTTTATAAATGAAGCTTTTTTAAAATTAAATACAAAAGAAATTGTATTAGGCCCTGCTGATGATGGAGGATATTATTTAATTGCTTTTAATAAAACAAGCTTTAATAAAAATGTCTTTGAAAATATTTCTTGGAGCAGCCCTATGGTTTTTACCCAAACCTTACAAAAACTAAATGTTAAAAAATTAGCTTTGCTTGAAAATTTAAATGATATTGATGACAGTGAAGATTTACAAAGATTTTATGATGAGTTTAAACACAATGATTTTATGCTTGATCACACATTACACTATTTAAAGGAAAGTACTTCATGGAAAAATTTGACGTAATTATTATTGGAGGAGGTCCTGCTGGTCTTGTTTCTTCTAAATTGTTAAAAGCTTTTGGAAAAAAAGTTGCTATTGTAGAAGAAGCTTTATTAGGAGGGGATTGTACACACAGTGGATGTATTCCTTCAAAAGCTTTATTAAAATGTGCCAATGTTGCTTATGAAACAAAACATATTTCAAAATATGGCCTTGCTTCAAATGACGTAAAAATAGATACAAAAAATGTACTAGCTCATGTACGTTCAATCGTAGCAGAAATTTATTCTCATGAAACACCTGAAATTTTTGAGAAAGAAGGTATTTCTATTATACAAGGAAGAGCCCATTTCATTAGTGAGAATGAAATTAAGGTCAATGATAAAATCTATTGCGCAAACAAATACATTATTGCAACAGGTTCAAGTGCTATTATTCCTACAATAAAAGGAATAAAAACTGTTCCTTATTTAACTAATGCAAATATGTTTTTACAAGAAAAGATTCCAGAATCTTTGATTATTGTAGGAACTGGTGCTATTGGTATTGAAATGGCCAGTGCTTTTAATCGTTTGGGATCAAAGATAAGTTTATTTTCTAGGTCAAGTGGAATACTAAAAACGTATGATGAAGAACTAAGTGGTATTTTACTTAAAGAGCTTATAAAAGAAGGTATTTCTTTTTTTTCAAATAGCAAATTATTAGAAGTTCAAAAAACATCAAATGGTATTTCTTTAGATTATGAAAGAAAAGAAAAATGTGGAAATATCCAAGCCCAAAAAATTCTTTTTGCAATAGGAAGAAAAGCCAATAGCAATATTAATTTAGAAAAAGCAAAAGTGACATGCAATGAAAATGGAATAATAGTAAATGAATATTTACAAAGTGCGAATAAGAATATTTATGCCATTGGAGATGTGAGTTCTGCTTATAAATATACGCATATAGCAGAACAAGAAGCAATTAAAGCAGCCTCAAATATTGTTTTACCTATTAAACAAAAAATATCATATGAACATATTGGTTCTTGTATTTATGCCCAACCAGAACTTGCACATATTGGATTAAATAAAAAAGAAATAGAAAATAAATATAAAAAGAATGAATACAGCATTTATAGTTTTGAATATAAAAACTCTGATAGGGGATATACGGATGTAAACAAAGTGGGTATGATAAAAGTATCTGTTTTAAACAATGGCAAAATTCTTGCTGCTAGTATTTTAGGCTCGCGAGCAGGGGAGTTAATACATCAATTACAAATAGCAAAAACATTTGATATTTCTTTTGATAAATTATCCAAAATGATATACTTATATCCTACGTATGCAGATATTATAAAACAACCAGCAAAAAAGTTTTATATCAACAAACTCTTAAACAACAAAGCTTTATTATTGTTAAAAAAGATTTTAAGTGTATTTAAAAGTAAAAACAATGAAAACTAGATTATTTTTTGTAGCAGTATTTATACTTTTTGTTTTTGCAATTAAATATTTTGAGCTGGACAGTTTTTTTTCTTTTGAAAATCTTAAAAATCAAAAAGATTCTTTATCTGCTTTTGTACAAAACAATTATCTCTTAAGTGTTTTATTGTTTATTTCTTTATATATTTCTGCAGTAGCTTTTTTATTACCTATTGCTACACTCTTAACCTTAAGTGGAGGCTTTTTATTTGGAAGTGTATATGGATTATTGTTTGTAAATATAGGAGCTACTCTTGGAGCTATAGCAGCTTTTAGTTTTGCACGTTATATTTTAGGGGCAAAACTACAAAAGAAGTATGAAGTAGCTTTAAAAACCTTTAATAAAGAACTTGAAACAAATAAGTACCAGTATTTGTTTTCTTTGCGTTTTTTGCCTATTTTCCCTTTCTTTTTAGTAAACTTTTTATGTGGTATTACCAAACTTGATCTTAAATCTTTTGTTATTACTACGTCTTTAGGAATAATTCCTGGTTCATTTGTTTATACTTATGCAGGAAGTCAATTATCAAGTATTAATGCCCTAAGCGATATTTTCACTCAAAATATATTGTTTGCTTTTTTACTTTTGGGCTTATTATCTTTATTGCCTATATTTATTAAAAAAATAAAAGCAATGCTAAAATAAAGTTAATTTACAAAGGGACTAAAGTAAAGATTTTTTTTTAGATAAGCCTTAGGCAAATATAAATATACTTGTACAGCTAAAAGGTATACTATGAAAAATCAAATTAAAAACTTTAAAAAACAAGATCTTAAAAATACAAATTATGTAAAACCCGTACAACTGACTTATACCTTAAATGGAATCGATAAAATATGGGAAGCCGTAGAGAGTTTTTCTTCTGTTTCTGTGCTTTTATATCATGAAGAAAAAAATGCATTTTTACTCGTAAAACAGTTTAGAGCACCTGTTTATTTAAATGATAAAAGCAAAGAATTTACCTATGAATTATGTGCAGGACTAGTAGATAAAGACAAGGCTTTAAATGTAATTGCAAAAGAAGAAATAGATGAAGAATGTGGTTACGATGTTCCTTTAGAAAAAATAGAAAAAATATCTTCTTTTTTTACAAACGTTGGAATAAGTGGAGGCCTTCAAACACTGTTTTATGCAAAAATCAATAATGCTATGAAAATACACGAAGGGGGCGGTATTAATGATGAACAAATTGAATCGTTTTATTTACCCATTGCTGAGTATGAAGAATTTATGTATGATGAGAGTAAAGCTAAAACCCCTGGTTTGATGTTTTCTTTTTTATGGTTTCTTCAAAAAAAACAAAAGAGTCTCTAAAACGTTTATTAAAAATAAAATAGAGACTAACTCACATATTAAAGCTGTTTAAATCGTTTTTTGACAAAGAGTTTAAAAGAGTTAAACAGTTTACTTTTGTATTTTTGTTTGTGATAAATGCAATAAAAATTTCTTTTAATGCTAATGTTTTTTAATTTTATTTCTTTTAAATGTTTTGTTTTTAATTCTTTTTGAACGGCTACTTTTGAAATACAAGTAATGATTTCTTTGTTATTTACCAATAACATTTTAATCTCTTCAAAATCAGAATATTCCATGAAAATATCAAGAGAATCACTTATTTCATCAATTTCTTTTAAAAAAACATCTCTTGTTCCTGAACCTTTTTCTCTTAAAATCCATTTTTTGTTTAATAGTTGATCCAAATATAATTCATTGGGCAGGGATTCATCACAAGATACTACAATTAAATCATCTTGTCCCAATACTTCTTTTATAATATCTTCCTCCTTGGATATTATTTCAATAAACCCAAGGTCGAGTTTTCCCTCTTTTACCATCTGAATAATACGAGTAGAGTTTGTAATTTGTTTTTGAATAGAAATATTTTGATGCATAGAAAGATAATCAAATACAATTTGTGGAAGAATGAAATTTCCTATGGTTTTACTAGCAGCAATATTAAGTATTCCTGAAATTTTGACTTCTTTAAAGTTCTTTTGGGCATCTTTTAAAGACAGAAAATGTTGATGTGTTTTCTCTTTAAAGATTCTTCCTCTCTCATTTAATACGAGTTTTTTCCCTAATCTATCAAATAAAGGTTCCTCTAGTTTTTTCTCTAAAGATTTTATTGCTAAAGAAATAGCAGATTGACTCATTCCTAATTTTCTTGAAAGTCCAGATACATGAGTGTTTTCACATAATAGGTAGAATAATTCCAGTTCTTTTAAGGTCATTTTATTCCTTATTGATTTTATATATCATTATATTAAATTTAATATATTTTACTTATTAAATGATTTGTTATAGAATTGTAAATATTAATAAGGCAAAAGGATAAACTATGGAAAAAAGTGGAATCTTAAAAAAACAGGTTCTTCCCAAAATATTTTATGGAATAATCTTGGTGGCTTCTTTTGCTATTGTTTCTACTGTACTTTCAAAAATTCCTTATATTCAAAGTCTTGGGCTTAGTCCTCTTATTATTGGAATAATACTAGGAATTGTATATGGAAATACCCTTGGAGTATATTTACCTCAAAAATATTCCATAGGAATAATTTTTTCAACAAAAAAACTTTTAAAAATTGCTATTGTATTTTATGGATTTAGAATCACTTATCAAAGTATTTTTGAATTGGGATTATCTGGTTTTGTAGCTGGTGTTTTAATTGTAACAATGACATTTACTCTTGGTTATTTTATAGGAGTGAAACTTTTGAAATTAGATGCACATACTACTATCCTAATAGCAGCAGGAAGCTCTATTTGTGGAGCCGCAGCTGTATTAGCTACAGAATCTGTTTTAAAAAGTGAAGCGTATAAAACAGCAATTGCCGTATCTTCAGTTGTTGTTTTTGGAAGTACTTTAATGTTTTTATACCCCTTTTTATATAAAATAGGATTTATTTCTTTGGATGAAAGTGAGATAGGTATTTATATTGGCGCTACTTTACATGAAGTAGCAAATGTAGTGGCTGCAGGAAATGCAATAAGCCAAGATGTTTCAAACGATGCTGTTATTGTTAAAATGATTCGTGTAATGATGCTTGCGCCTTTTTTAATAATTTTAGCTTTGTTTTTAAAAAATAAAACAAGTAGCGTTACAAATAAAACACCTCTTTTTATTCCTTGGTTTGCCCTTTGTTTTATTTTAGTAGCAGGTTTTAATTCTTTAGATTTATTACCTTCTACTTTTGTATACGCCATTAATGAAGTAGATACTTTTGTTTTAACAATGAGTATGTGCGCACTGGGGATGGAAACAAGTTTTTCTAAATTTAAAAATGTAGGGCTTAAACCTTTTTATCTATCTAGTATTTTATTTCTTTGGCTTATTTTTGGAGGCTATTATATTACAAAGTTTTCTATTAGTATTTACTAGCTAAAGCGCTTTTTATTTTAGAGCTATAATCATTTTTTAAATAAGAAGATGTTTTTTTAAATTGGTTATAATACGAGTTCAAGATTAAAAGGAACAAGGTGCAGTATATACATGACGAGGTTTATTTAACTCACTTACAAGCGTCAAAACTAAGTAAAACTAAAAATTTACAAAAACAGATATATAAACTCTTATTGGATTTAATTACAAAGGGTATTTTGCAATCCATGGTAATATTATCTGATAAAAAAATTTCACTTACTTTGAATGTAAGTAAAAGTCCTGTACGTGAAGCTCTTAAACGCTTAGAACAAGATGAACTTATTCGTATTATGCCTCAAAGTAAAACCTATGTTTTACCTATTAATATAAAAAAAGTAAGAAGTTCTTATCTTATAAGAGAAGCTTTAGAGTTAATGCTTATTAGAGAAGCAATTAAACACGTAACACAAGACGATATCCTAATCTTAGAGTCTTTGCTTCAAAAACAACAAGTGGCAATTAATAAGGATGATATACAAAATTTTTATCTATACGATGTGGCTTTTCATTTCCATCTTGCAAAAACAGCAAAATTATTAGATGCTTGGACTATTTTGGAAAAAATAAATTTGCATATTGATAGAGTACGATGTCAAAAAAATGTTACTTCAAGTTTAAATGTACAGTCTATAAAAGATCATGCAGATATCTTAGAAGCCATTAAAAATAGAAATCAAGAAGAAGCAAAAAACTTAATGTCTTTGCATCTTACACGTGTTATTGCTTTAATAGATAAAGAACTAGATAAAGAATAAACTAGCGTGATAAAGAGATACCAACAGAGATTCTATTAATTTCTTTGTCATAATCAATTAAACTTTCCCCATAACCAGAAGACAGTTGAACATAAGCAAAAGCATTTTTTCTAAAAGCAAAAGAATAATCTATTTGTATTAGTCCTTTGTTTTCTTTATTTAATTTAAAATTGTTTCTTAGTTTTAATTTTAGAATATTGTGTCGATACACATAAGAGAAATTCATTTCTCCATAACCATAATACTTATATAAATCAGGGTTATCATCTTTAGAATCTGGAATTCTATACCAAACTTGCGGTTTAATAAACATATCTCCTACTTGAAAATAAGCTTCTGCATATATTTTATTCCATGACCGAGATTGTTCCCCTTCTCTTCCATTGGATTCATGCATTAAAGAAAGTTTATACGCTTTTAAAGAGGTATGATCAAGGTTTTTATAGGGAAACAAAATATAAAGTTCTGGTTTGTAGTTTGTTTCCCTAAAAGGGGCAGATTCTTTGTATATCTGCCAAAATGAGGTTTGAGTATAAGCTAAATTAATGGTTTCATTAAGAGAGAAAAAATTATATGAAATCGGTTTTTTGAATGATATTTGAAATTTTGCCTCCATATTTTCTCTGTCTTTCTTGTTTTTTAAGTCGTAAGAAAAAGGCAGGAAATAATTGTCTTTATAGGGATAAATATCAAAAGAAGAAGTAATCACTTGTTCAATACTTTGATTTGTTTCTTCATCTTCACTTTTGTCTATGTTTTCATTAAAAAATTGTACTTGTTTATTGGTTATGCTGTCTTTTTGAAGTAGCTTTTTGTATAAAATATTTGCTTCTTTATATTTTCCTTGTTTTTCCAGTTCTTGTGCTTCTCTTAAAACATCATTATTGGCAAAAAGCAAAGACGAAAGAAAGAGAAGGGAGTATATTTTTTTCATGGGCTTAAATATTTTCTTTCTTTACTTCTTTTATTCTTAAAGAACAGAGTTTACTGCGTGCATATTTCATTTTTGACCTTTATTATAGAGAATAGAACTAGCATACTCTAAATTTGCAATTGAAATTTCATAGGAATAATAAATATCAACCAAAGAGCTTAGTGCTTTTGTAAACTGGACTTTAGAGGTGTTTAACTCATAAATATCATTTAAACCATTTTTATATCTTTCTTGGGATAAATACAGATTATCTTTTGCTAAAGCAAGGCTTTCTAAAGAAAGTTTTGTACTCTCATAGTTTTCCAATAATGAAATATACGCTGCACTTATATTTTCTTGTATTTTCAATTCTTCTTGTACTCTTTTTTCTTTATTTTGATTGAGTGCACTTTTATTTTTAAGTACTTTGGCTTTAGAAGAAAAACCTGTGAAAAGATCCCATGAAAGGTAAACTCCTACAATATTTTGTTCTTTGTCTAAAAATTGTTCGTGGGAGAGGGTATTATTATAAGATGCTTGTATATTTACTTTTGGAAAAAACTCTGCATTGCTACTGCTTAAGGCATCTTTATTTCCTTGAATTAAGTATTCATACATTTTAAGTTCATATCTGTTTTTTAAGCCTTGAGCCAAATAATATTCTAGGTCTTGTAAAGGAGGGGCAATCTTTTTACTTAAGTCTTTAATATCGCGTTTTTCTTCTTTTATAAGATATTTTTCTTTTGTACCTAAGAGAGAAATCAAACTATTGTAGGCTTGTTTTAATGCAAAGTTTGCTTTTATTAAGTCCAGTTTTGATGTGGATAAAGAAAGTTTAGCATTTGAAATATCAATTTTACTTTTTATTCCTGCATTTACATACTCTTGTATTCTATACAATTGTTGGGCATCTATGTCAACAGATTGTTGCGCTACTTTAATCAGTTCATAATTCTTTAAAATACTGAAGTACGCTTTTTTGACATCAAAACTAACTTTAGAAACAATGCTTAATACTTTTTCTTTGGACGCATTATAATTACTTTTACTTGCTTTTATACTATAAGATGTTTTTCCAAAATCATAAATAAGTTGTTTGGCTATAAGAGAGTATGTTTTTACGCTCTTATCTTTGACAGCAGATGAAGCTTGTTTTATATCATAAGAACTAAGATCTGCATTGGCACTTAGTGTAGGTAAATATGCAGCTTTTGTACTTGTAATATTGGCGTATTGTTCTTCTTTAATATATTTTTGTATTTGAACAGAAGGATTGTTTTTTAATGCCAGTTCAAGTAAAGCCTGCAAATCAAGGCTTGTACTTGCTTGTAAACTCAAACTTGATAATAGAATAAAACTAAATACTTTCATTGTTTTTTTCCTTTTTCATTTTTTTCTTTTCTCTTAATCTTTGTAAAACAACAAATAATACGGGACTTAAAATAAACGTTAATA
The DNA here is from genome assembly GCA_013215945.1 of Campylobacteraceae bacterium. Lineage (NCBI taxonomy): Bacteria > Pseudomonadati > Campylobacterota > Epsilonproteobacteria > Campylobacterales > Campylobacteraceae > Campylobacteraceae bacterium. The sequence continues at coordinate 53,573 of JABSOM010000012.1, read as the reverse complement.
TGCTTGATACTAACATTCCTCCAAAAACAGCTGTTCCTAAAGAGGCTCTAGCTGCTGCCCCTGCGCCGCTTGCAAAAACAAGAGGTAAAATACCCAGAAGAAAAGAAAAAATAGTCATTAAAATAGCTCTCATACGTAAAATAGAAGCTTTTATAGCTGCATCTACAATACTCTCTCCTTGATCTCTTAACTCTTTTGCAAACTCTACAATTAGAATAGAGTTTTTGCAGGACATGGCTATTAGAAGGACCAGTCCAATTTGTGTATAGGTATTGTTTAAAAGACCTGCCATCATATTTGCACCTAACGCGCCTAACATTACAATAGGAATAGGTAACATTATCATTAAGGGCATCAACCATGATTCATATTGTGCTGCTAAAAATAAAAATACGATAAAAATAGATAAAGCAAAAATATACATTGCCGCATTTCCTGCTTCTTTTTCTTGTAAACTTAAGCCTGAAAAAGAATAAGACATACTTGAAGGAAGGCTTTTAGCAATGTTTTCTATACTTCTTAGAGCATCAGAGGAACTAAAACCTTCTTTAATATTATGTATACCGTTAACCGAAATACTTTGGTAAGAGTTAAAATGCGTAATACTGTTTGCACCTACTATTTCTTTGATACTTAAAATGGCACTTAAGGGTATTAGTTCCCCATTTTTGTTTTTAACAAAAAAACGTGAAATATCATTTTTATTGTCTCTGTATTCTTGCTGTGCTTGGATAAAAACTCGATAAGATTTTCCAAATTTAGAAAAATCATTGACATATAAAGAACCTAAATAAGACTGTAATACAGCAAATACATCGGATAATTTAATATTTAAAGCAGCCACTTTATCTCTGTTTACATCAATAAAAAGTTGTGGATATTTGGAATTAAATGTGGTATAGGCCATCATTATGGTATTTTCTTGATTTAATTTCTGTATAAATTCTTTTGCATGGTTCTCAAAATCAAGTAAAGGAATATTTTGTATGTTTTGAAGTTTTAATTCAAAACCTCCTACTGCTGAAATACCAGGGATAGAAGGCATATTAAAAACTCTCACCTTAGCATTGTCAATACTTTGCGTTTCTTGATTGATAGAGCTAATAATACCATTAATAGATGTTTGAATGGTTTTTCTTTTTTCCCAATCGTCTAAAACAATAAATAATGTAGCCGTAGATGAATCAATTGCGCCTGAAATAACAGAAAAACCTGGAATACTTAGAACATCAGAAACGCCTTTTGTATTTTGTATAATAGCACTTACTTTTTTGGTTACTTCATTGGTTGTTTTTAGTGTTGTTCCTGCTTCAAGACTTATAGATGCCAATAATGTACCTTGATCTTCATTGGGAATAAAACCAGTAGGCAGAATTTTAAAAGCCATAAAAGTTGCGCCTAATAATAAAACATAAATAACTGCAATGCTAATCCAGTGTTGAATTAATTTTCTTAAGATTTTTTCATAACGTACTTTTAGTGCTTCAAGTGCTTTATCAAAAGCTTTAAAAACAGCATTTTTTTCTTGATCTTCTCTTTTCCTTTTGAGGACAGTCGCACATAAAGCAGGCGATAAGGTCAAAGCATTCAATGATGAGATAATTACTGCAAAAGCGATAGTGGTTGCAAATTGTTGATACAGCGTTCCTGAGATTCCTGGAATAAAAGTGACAGGAATAAAAACAGCTAATAAAACAAGCGTTGTAGATATAATAGGTGCAAATACTTCTTTCATTGCTTTTGTTGTGGCTTCTTTTAAAGAAATATCAGGATTTTTTTCTAAGTTTGCTTCAACATTTTCAACCACAATAATTGCATCATCTACTACAATTCCAATTGCTAGAATTAAACCAAAAAGAGTGAGTGTATTGATTGAAAAATTCATAGCCAAAAGAAGAGCAAATGTTCCTACTAAAGAAACTGGAATGGCAATGGCTGGAATAATAGTGGTTCTAAACGATTGTAAAAAGAAGTATACAACTAATAAAACTAAAACCAAGGCTTGAAATAAAGTAATAACCACTTCTTTAATAGATGCTTCAACAAACTTAGTTGTATCATAAGTGGCTTTTATTTTAAGACCAGGAGGAAAGGTTTTTTCAACTTTTTTTAAAACCTCTTGAATATTTTTTGCAAGTTCCAAGGCATTTGAGCCAGGCAATTGATAAATACCAAGCATGGCTGCATCTTTATTGTTTAATCTTGCATCCCATGAGTAGGTTTCAGCTCCTAATTCAATGTTTGCAATATCTTTAAGTTTTATTTGAGAGCCATCTTCATTTTGTTTTACAATTATGTTTTCAAATTCTTCAACGGTGTTTAGTTTGCTCTTAGAAACAAGAGAATATTGAAACTTGGCATTAGAATCATTGGGACTGGCTCCAATACTTCCTAAAGCTGCTTGCAAATTTTGAGCTTTAATAGCAGCACTTACATCATTTACGCTAAGTTTTAAGTTGGACAAAATATTGGGATTAATCCAAATTCTCATAGAATATTTTTTCTCTCCTAAGTTTTGCACATCTCCTACTCCTTTGATTCTTTTGAGTTCTTCAATGATATTAAGGCTTGCAAAATTGGATAAAAATAAAGCATCATGATCCTCATTCGAAGAGGATAGGGTTAAAATTTGTAACATTGAGGTTGATTTTTTTTTGGTAATTACCCCTTGTTGTTTGACACTTTCAGGCAAAGAGGGAAGGGCTAAAGCTACTCTGTTTTGAACATCAATGGCTGCTGTATTTAAGTCATAACCGGATTCAAAATATAAATTAATATTGGAACTTCCATCAGAAGAAGAGATTGAATCCATATAAATCAAACCTTCTAAACCATTGAGTTGTTGCTCCAAAGGAGAAGTAACAAAACTTTCTACACTTTTGGCACTTCCCCCTGTATAAGAGGCTTTAACTGAAATGGAAGGAGGTGAAATCTCTGGAAACTGAGCTACTGGCAATATGTTTAAAGCAATTAAACCAATCAAAATAATGAAAATAGCAATTACTTTTGCAAAAATTGGACGTTTGATAAAAAATATTGAAAACATTATAAGCCTTTTATATCAATAGAATTCGGACGCTCTATTCCTTCTACTTTTTGTGCTATTTTTAATTTGTTAATAGCACTTATAATGACCTTATCTCCTTCTTTTAATCCTTTTTTTATAATAACTAAGTCTTTGTTTGAATAAGTGATTTCCAGTTGTCTGATTTCAATGCTGTTTTCTTCATTCACTATATAAACATAAGCTCCCAATTGGTTTCTTGATATTACTTTTGGAGAAAGTGCAATAAAAGGAATCTTATCACTTATAAATAGTTTTATATCCACAAATGTTCCTGGAAATAAAATATTGTCTGTATTATTAATACTGGCTCTTAAAGCAACTGTTCCCGTACTTTCATTGCTAATAGTATCAATAAAATCTAATTTTCCATACAGTTCCAAATTTTTATTGGCATTTTGTGGAATGACTTTTATCTTAGGATATTTTTCTGCTTTGTATTTTTTAATTAAAGAAACTTCATTGGCACTTGGATTAAAGTTTACATAAAGAACATCGCTTTGAACAATATTGGCTAAAACAGTATTTGTATTAATCATATTCCCTATATCTAAAAGAGCTTTTCCTATACTTCCTTTTATGGGAGCTTTAATAATAGTATATTCAAGATCCAATTTTGCTTGTTTAATAATGGCTTTATCCGCAGTAATTTGGGCTTGCAGTTGTTCTTTGACTGCTATTAATTCATCCAGTTTTTCTTTGGGAGCCAGTTCTTTTTGTACTAAAGGTTTGTATCTGTTGACATTAGCAAGTGCCAATTTCAAAGAGGCTTTGTTTTTATTAAGTGTGGCTTCTTTTTGCAATAAGGTAATTTTATATTCGCTGTCATCAACTTGGAATAAGGCTTGCCCTTGGGTAATTTTTGAGCCAGGAGTAAAAAGTATTTTTTTTAATTCTCCTTGTACTTTTGCTGTAATGGAAACATTTTTAGAGGCTTGTGTTTTTCCTGAGAAATTAACCCAAATAGCATAGTTTTGTTTTTTTATGGTATTAATATTGACCTGTGTTGTTTTTTTTATTACTTCTACTTTTTTTTCTTCTTTATCTGAGCAGGCCTGAAAAAAAACAAGAGTAGAGAGTAAAGTCATTGTTAAAATATATTTTGTTGTCATTAGAACTTCCTTATTGGTATGAATCATATTAAGATAATAAAGTGTCAATTTGGTTTTATAATTGTTATGTATTTTACAAGAAAAAAGGTAAATAAGTAGAATAAACGTAAATATTTAAACAATTTAGTATACTATAAAGTTATTTTACATGCTGTAAGAAACAATAATACTAGTTTTATGCTTTAAAGAAAGCCTTTTAATATGATTTTACTTCTACAACTCACAAAATTTTTCTCTTTAAACACAGGCAGATTAAAAAAACTCTTTATCTATAATAAGTGATTTTTTCATTATTCATTTCCTTTATCTTAAAGTATTTTATTTCCACACCCTTTGAACACTTTTTGTCTTTATACTAGAGAACAAGGAGTATACATGCACATTAACAATATTATAAATGTAGAAGCCAAAAGATATGTTTTCCCAAGTTATGCAAAGGAAGAAAATAGCGATGTTTTACAAAGTCCTGGCATCAAAGAAGTAGAAAAAGAAAAAGATATATATTCAAAAGAGGAAAAAACTGTTTTATATTATAGTTATAAAAATAATCAAATGACAAAAAATGTAATGGATATCTTATTTGAAAAAGAAGCAGAACAAAAACATGAAGTGTCGGCACTTTCTCTTTCATCGTATCAAAAAAATCAAAGAGAACAAAAAAATGAAGTTTTTTCCTATTATGTATAAATTCAAAATATTATTTTTATGTGTTCTGATTACTTTTTTACTCTATTTTTTATTGGATAAAGTATTATTAAATGAAAATATGTTTACAAAACAGAATGAACAGCCTGTTTTTTCTTCTTTAGTAATCTCTTTTAATGAAGAAATAGAAGGTGTCTTTTTCATAGAATAAAAATATTTTCTTAGTTTGAAAGAAGGAGTAAATTCTTCTGATTTTATTTACATTTTTAGAGCCTATACTTTATATAGAGTTTTTCTGAAAGCTTAATGACAGTTAAGTTTGCTAAAATTTTTATATAAAGGATGTCAAATGAATTACAAAAAAATGTTTTTTCCTATTGGTGGAGGAGAAGAGTTAGAAGAAAGATTACATGGGGCTATGTTAGTGGCTAAGTATTTTAATGTAAATCTGGAATTTTTACTTTGTTTATCTAATCCCAATCGTAAAATGCTCAATACCATTAATTTACCTTTAAACATTCAAGAAGAAATCTTGGCCGTTCTTGAGGGGCAAGTACAAGTTGAAGAAGAAAAGTTTTCTAAACTTTTCAAAAAATTGGCCAAAGATAATGATATTGAAGTAAGTAAACTTTATTATAAAGACAGAGCTTCTGTTTATTTTACAAGTAAAGATGGACTAAGAAGTGATTTGGTAAAACAAGCATCAAAATTTTGTGATTTAGTAATAGCTGCTGCTCCTCCTTTAGGTGTCTCTACTGCTACCTTTGAAGCTGCTGTTTTAAACAGTGGAAAACCTGTGTTAATGATTCCTAGGAATATGCAGATTTTTGATGCAAATAATATCGTGATTGGTTGGAATAATTCCCCAGAGGCTTCACGTGCAGTGACTTCGGCAATTCCTTTATTGCAAAAAGCAAAAAGAGTGCATATTGTATCTTCTTTAGAGTATTCAAAAAATGATGATAATATGAATAATTTACTTTCTTATTTGGCATATCATGATATTGATGCTACTTTTGAAATTGTAGAAACAACAAAAGTTCCAGGAGAAGCTTTATTAAATGCGGGACTTGATGGAAATTTTGATTTAATCATTGCAGGTGCTTATGGACATAGAGGGTTAAGAGAATTAATGTTTGGGGGAGCTACCAGATATTTACTTGAGAACTCCGTGTTACCTATTTTTATGTCACATTAGTTTAATGAAAATATTACTTTTAGAAGATAATGAAACACTTTCTTATGGAATATATAAAAAATTAAAAGAAAACGCTTATGTTGTTGATCAATTAAATGATGGAATGGAAGGTTTACTTGCTTTAAAAACAGGATCTTATGATTTACTTATTTTGGATTTAGGTTTGCCTTCTTTGGATGGAATTGATATTATCAAAAAACTACGCAGAAATAAAGAGATTATTCCTATTCTTATTATTTCTGCAAGAGATAAATTAGATCAAAGAATATTAGGACTTGATACAGGTGCAGATGATTATTTATGCAAACCTTTTGAATTAGACGAAGTAATTGCACGCGTACATGCGCTCTTAAGACGCAGTAAAAACAAAAGTTTAAAAACAATTAAATACAAAGATTTAGAATTTGATTCCAAAAGCAGAACCTTACGTAAAAATGAACAAAATATAGAATTAACAAAAAGAGAATTAAGTATTTTTGAATATTTATTGTTTAATTTAGATACCGTTGTTAGTAAAGAAACCATTGTTGAGCATATCACTTCTTATGATGATGATTTTAATCCTACTGCTGTTGAAATATATATTTCAAGACTTAGGAAAAAACTTTCTTTTTCAATTAATTTAAAAACAGTTAGAGGTTTAGGTTATATCCTAAATTCATAATGAAAAAAAACATTCAATCCATTCGTTCGCGCTTATTAATATGGTTAAGTATTCCTTTAAGCATATTTACAATTATTTTATTTGTTTATATTTATTTTTTGGTGAATCAAAAAGTAAATGACTTTTTTGATAAAACGCTTTATGCTACGGGAAAAAGTATTGAAGACAGTATTGGAATTGAAGAGGGTGTTTTAAGTGTTGATTTACCTTATTTTGCAATTGATTTACTCTCATCAAATGGTGCTGGCTTGATTTTTTATTCTGTTGTTGCAAATGAAGATAATCGTTTATTGGTGGGTTATGAGGATCTTTTTAATAAAGATGTTTTAAAAAAACAAGACAAAGTATTTTATAATACAGTATATGCAGGTGTAACTTTGCGTGTCGTATCTTTTAAAACATCAATAATAAAAGAGAATAAAGTTTATTATTCAAGTATTACCATAGCAGAAAGTACAGAATCAAGAGTCCAAACAATCAATGATATTTTAAGTTCTTTATTTATCATTTTGTTCAGTGTTGTTCTTTTTACTATAATTATTTCTTTAATTGCTGTGAAAAAAGGTCTTTATCCTTTGTATTTATTGCAAAATTTAATATTAAAAAGAGATTCAAGGGATTTAAAAACAATACACTTTGACGCACCAAAAGAACTGGAAGAAATTCTTAAAAGTATTAATATACTTTTAGAAAGAAGCCGTGATAATATTGAATATATTGAGCACTTTAATTCTGATGTTTCTCATCAATTACGTACACCATTAGCTGAAATAAAAGTAACACTAGAACTTATGTATGAAAAAGACAATAAAGAATATATTTCTTTACTTAAGTTGGTTAATTCCATGAGTCATATTACTGAACAGCTTTTACTCTATGCAAAAAGTAATCCCAATAGTATAAATCTAAAGCGCTTTAAAAAAGTAAATTTACGTGTATATTGTAAAAACTACGGACTTCGTATTGCTACAAAAATATACGCAGAAGGTTTTGAATTTGCTTATGAAAGTTTTAGTGAAGATGTTTTTATTGATGTGGATACAATAATGTTGGACTCTATGCTGGATAATATTATTAATAATGCATTGTATTATGCAAGAGATGAAAAAAACAAAGCCTTAGGTACTATTACTTTGTGTTTAGAAAAACACAATGAAACCCTTTGGATTAAAATTAAAGATCAGGGAAAAGGCTTAAATAAAAAAGAATTAAAACATATTTTTGAGCGGTTTTACAGAGTCGATTCCTTTAAAAGTGGCAGTGGTTTAGGACTTAGCATAGTAAAACAAATAGCTCTTTTACACAATGCAAAAGTGGAAGCACGAAGTGATAAGGGTTTAGAAATTTCTATTATTTTTCCTTATTTGAAGACTTAGTATTGAGAAATTAAAGCTTCAATTAAAAGTTTAAATCCTAAAAGTAAAATAACGTATTTCAGCATTATTTTAAATAATTTGTTACTGGATTTAGCTAGAAGTTGTTTCCCAATAAATATACCCAAATAGGAGCTTAGTATTAATAAACTTATTAGAGATAACCAAGGTAAATAATCAAAACCAAGGGATGCAAACAAGAAAGATTTTATTAAGTTTTGTGTACAAATACACCAAGCAATTGTAGCAATAATTTCATGTCTCTCTTTTAAAAAAGAGGCTAGAAATAATGCAAGCAATGGTCCCATTACTCCCATAAACATAGTTAAAAAACCAGTTAATGCTCCAAAACCTACTATTGTTACAGCACTTATTTTCACTATTTTAAAATTAGGAAGCAGACTTAAACTTATTATTCCAAGTCCTAAAATGAGTTTTAAAATAAAATCAGGAAGGGTAATTAAAATATTTGATGCCAGATAAAAACCTAAAGCAGAACCTAGCATAAATAAAATATAAAATTTCTTTAAAAAGTGTTTTCGAAATAAAAATGAACGAAATACCCCAGCCCCACCTTGTGTTAATGCATGAATAGGAATTAAAACCTGTATTGGCAAAAATTGTCCCATTGCAGCAATAATAATTAATCCTCCTCCTGAACCAATATTGGTTGAAATAATTGCTCCTAAAAAACAAGATAAGAGAAGAACAATTAGTTCAAATAAAGACAATGAAGCTGGAAATATATCCATTTATAACCTTTTTAAACAAGCATTTTACTGCCTGTTTAGATAAATAATTTATTTTTTTTGAGTAAATTTTTGTATGAGTTTAGATCCAAAAAGTGAAAATAATAATAAGGACATTATAACCAGTGTAATTGGTCTTTCAAAAATATATGAAAAATTGCCACCTGATATTTGTAAGGTTTGAACCAAAGAACTTTCAGCCATGGCTCCTAATAACATTCCAATTACAGCAGCTGGCACTGAAAAATTATAGCGTCTAAATAACCAACCAATGATTGCAAATACTAATACTGTATTAGGTCCTGACATATTTCCTGTTAAACCAAAAGAACCAGAAACAGCAAGTATTAGTACAGAAGGTACTAAATAGGTCATTTTTACTTTTATAATAGATGCTAAAATAGGAATTAAAAGAAGCCCTAAAATAACAAGTAAAAATACTTGCCCAAAATTAGCAAAAATAATAGCATAAACAATGTCCATTTCTTCTCTTATAAATTGTGGTCCCCCTGTAATATTGTGCATAGAAAAAGCTGCTAACATAACTGCTGTTGCTCCTCCTCCTGGAATTCCAAGTGCTAAAAGTGTTGCCATTGAACCAGCTTCTGAAGTCGAGTTTGCAGCTTCTGAGGCTACTACTCCTTTGGGGTTTCCTTTTCCAAAAGAATCAGGATCTTTATCTCTTCTTTTTGTTTCAATATAAGACAAAAGATTTGACACAGAAGACCCAACTCCAGGAACTGCACCAATTAAAACACCAATAATTGAGCCTCTAATTAGAATTACAGGATAAGAAAATGCTTTTTTAAAGCCCTTAAGAATTTCAGAAATTCGAACTTGTCTTTTACTTTCATCTTCAACTAAAAATTCAGTTTTTACGAGTTTGAAGAGTTCAGATGCAGCAAACATTCCCATCATTGCAGGAATTACAGGAATGCCATCGGCAAGAATTTCAATGCCCATAGTTCCTCTCATAACACCTGCTTCACTAAAGCCAATCGTTCCTATTAATAAACCAAATAACCCTGCGATTAAACCTTTTGTAACATGTTTTCCTGTTAAAGAAGCAATAAGAGTTAAGCCCCATAAAATTACAATAAACATTTCAGAAGGGCCTAACTTAAGGACAAATAAAGACATAGGTTTTATTAAAAAAAACAATAATATATAACCTAAAAAAACGCCAAAGGTTGAGGATCCAAGTGCTAAACCTAGGGCTTCATTGTGTCTCCCTTGTTTTGCCATTGGATAGCCATCGAATGCTGTTGCAATAGCAGAGGAGGTTCCTGGTATATTCATTAATATAGCAGGAACTCCTGCTCCAAAACCACCTCCTGTAAAAATGGCTGTTAAAAACAACATAGCTTGTAAAAAGTCCATGTATAAAGTCATAGGCAAAAATATAGCCATAGCCATAGAAGTTTGTAAACCAGGGGTTGCACCAAAAAATAAACCTATCATAATTCCAGGAATTACAACAAGCCAATAAGAAGGCTGCGAAAAAAGTAAGGTTAAAGCTGCTTGAGCAGCTGGTATATCTATTAAATCCATTATTTATCCTAATAATCTGTTGGAAATACCATCATAGGCATTGGGTAAGGTAACATCATAGAGAAGAAAAATGCAATTAAAAATCCAAATACTATAGAATATCCAATAATCCATGTCCACCTTGTTTCTCCATGGAAAAATAAAAACAGGGCTAAAAATATTACTGTTCCTAAATCAAAGCCGAGATATTCTAGAGTAATTACATATAAAGCAAACAGTATCATTACTGGTATTACAGTAGAAAAACTCTCTTTTTTTTCTTTTTCTTCTTTTGTATCGTCTTTTGATGTAAAAAAATCATAAAGACACAAACACAAAGTAATGGCACAAACAGGGAGAATTAAAATCATATTCTCTAAAGAACTTGAAGCATTGTGTGCATCCAATGCGTACCATACTACAAAAGTCGCCAAGCATAAAATTACTATGCTATTGGCGATTCGTTCATTTGAAATTGTCATTTTATATTACTTTTTTAAAAGATAAGCATATTCTTTGAAAATATCATAAGAATCTTTTATTAATTGGTTGGATTTTTCAGGTCCTGTCCATGTATATCCAATATTGCTTTTTTTCAAGAATTTTTGAACACCTTTTGTTGCTAATGTTCTTTTCATTGCTTGGGTTAAAATATCAAAACGTTCTGGATACTTATTTTTAAATTTTGTTGAAACTGCAAAACCTCTCATTGAACCAGGAAAAACAGGAAGTTGAAAACCTAAAGGAGCTATTGCTTCATTTAATGTAGGCGCATCCCATTGTTTCATTCTTTTGTCTTTTACAATAGCTAAAGGACGAATAAATTCTCTTATACTTTCACTTCCTTGGGCTGAAATCGCAATTAAATCAACTTGACCTCCAGCTACTGCTGTTCTTGCTTTTCCACCTGAACTATAGGTTACTAGATTAAGATTTTCTAAAGGTACTCCATATTTTTTTAACAATAAATTTAAAATTAAATGTCCACCACTTCCTTGAACTACGGCCGCTTTTACCGTTTTAGGTTTGTTTTTAATTTCTTCCATTATTTCAACCATAGATTTGAACTTTGTATCTTTATTAACTGCTAATAATTCAAAATCAAACCATTGAATATTAATAAATGAAAAATCTTCTATTTTATATTTAGCGGAGCCTGTTAGAATAGTTGTTGCCAAATAAGGTGCAAACGTAGATCCAAAAACTGTGTAACCATCAGCTGGTCTCTTTAATACATAGTTTGCTGCAATTTGTGTTCCTGCACCTTTTTTATTAATGACTTTAATTCTTTGTTCAATTTCATCTGAAAAAAAGGTGGACATAGATCGTGACATTCTATCTGCACTTCCACCAATACCAAAACCAACAACTACATTTATTGCTTTATTGGGATAATTTTCAGCTGCCATACTGGATGTAATTAATCCCAAACCTAATAGGGAAACGCTTGCCAATTTCATTGTTTTTTTAAGTAATTTTGTATACATTTTCACTCCTTAATTTTGTTATAAAAGACTTTAACATACAAAGCTATCGTAAAGCTTTCAAAAACAAAAACAGCTTTTAAATATCCACAAAAAAAGTATAAAAAATAAAACTTATTTTATTTTCTAATACAAAAAATGCTATAATCGCGAAATATTATATTAAAGGTTTGAAATGTTAGTTGCACCTTCAATTCTCTCAGCAGATTTTGGAAAATTAAATGAAGATATAAAAGCTATTTGTGATGGCGGCTGTGATTTAATTCACGTAGATGTTATGGATGGGCATTATGTTCCTAATATGACTATTGGACCTGTTGTTGTAAACAGTGTTGCAAAAATTGCAACTAAACCTTTAGATATTCATTTAATGGTTGAAGACAATAATTTTTTTATTGATTTATTCTCACATTTAAAACCCAAATACATCTCTTTTCATATTGAAAGCGAAAATCATCCCCATAGAATTATTCAAAAACTGCGTGCTTTAGGGATTAAACCTGCAATTGTTTTAAACCCTCATACAAGACCAGAAGAAATTGAATACTTATTGGCTGATTTAGATATGGTTTTATTAATGTCTGTAAACCCAGGTTTTGGGGGTCAAAAATTCATACAAAGCGTTGTTGATAAAACCAAAAAACTAAAAACGCTTATTAATAAATACAATCCTTCTTGTTTGATTCAAATCGATGGGGGAGTGAATGATAAAAATATACATGAGCTAAAAGATGCTGGGGTTGATGTTGTTGTTGCTGGTTCTTATGTTTATGGAGCAAAAAACATAAAAGAAGCGATTTCTTCTTTACAAATCTAAGGTTTAAGATGCGTGTAAAAATTTGTGGTATTACTAATTTAGAAGATGCACTTGCGGCAATTGAAGCAGGGGCCGATGCGTTGGGGTTTGTATTCTATGAAAAAAGTCCGCGCTTCATTGATCCTTTAGTGGCAAAAAAAATTGTACAAGCTTTGCCCCCTTTTATTCAAAGTGTGGGTCTTTTTGTTAATGAAAGCTCTAAACATATCAATGATATTTGTTTTCTTTCTCATATGCAATTGGCACAAATTATTGATGATGAAAATATTACAAGTTTCGAAAATCTAAATATAAAACATATTAAAGTATTACGAGTGAAATCAAAAGAAGATTTAGAATCTTTAAGTGATAAATTTGTATTAGTTGATGCTTTTGTTGAAAGTTTTGGAGGGGCTGGTAAAACAATCAATAAAAGCTGGTTTAAGAATATTGATACGTCTAAAATGATTTTAGCAGGTGGCTTAAATGCTTCTAATCTTAAAGAAATAAAAGATCTTAATTTTTTTGGTTTGGATGTAAGTTCTGGGGTAGAAGAAAAACCAGGAAAAAAAGATAAAAATAAAATGATTGATTTTTTAAAAGCAGCCAATGAAAGCTAAAACAAAAAGAAAGAATCAAATACATTTGAGAAATTCTGATATTCTTGCTTCTAAATTAACGTCACAAGACTTACCTTTGGAGGAAGTACTCTCTATCATTAGTACTTTTAAAAATACTTTTTTTAATTCAGCTTCCCTAGAGTTAGAACTTTTAATAGCCAATGGTTTTCCTCTAGAAATACAAAATGAAAAAGTACTTCTAAAAACAGCCCGTACAAGAATCACTGATCAAACATTTTGTATTGTTGATATTGAAACAAATGCTTCAAATATACAAAAAGGTCAAATTATAGAGCTTGGAGCTGTTAAATATAAAAATGGAAAAATCATAGATAAATTCGATTCCCTTGTTTATGCAAAAGACATTCCTCCTTATATACAAGAAGTAACTAATATTACACCCCTTATGTTGGAAGATGCTCCTAAAATACAAGATGTATTAGAAGAATTTAAAATGTTTTTAGAAGATGATATTTTTGTTGCACATGATATAAAGTTTGATTATAAATTTATTTCAGATTCTTTTGAAAAATACGATTTGGGTGTGCTGGAAAATAGAAAATTATGTACCATTGATTTATCAAAAAGAACGATAAAAGCGCAGCGTTATGGCTTGGATTTTTTAAAAGACTTGTTAAATATTGATATAGCTTTTCAACACAGAGCCTACAGTGATGCTTTAAGTACCACCTATATTTTAGAACATGCGCTGGAAAAACTTCCCAATGAAATACAAGTCAGTGAAGATTTATTGGTATTTGCAAAATCCAATAATATTATTAACCCTGCTGTAAAACACTTTGCAAAAAATAATACGGATATAAAAACAGAAGAAAAGGATAAAAATGTTTAACCAAGATATATACTTACGTGCCATTAATTTTGCAGCACATTTCCATGCTGATCAAAAAACGCCAAAAGGTTTGCCTTATTTGACCCACCTTTCATCAGTAGCTATGGAAGTAATCTGGGCTTGTACTGAGTCTTCTTTAAAAGACGAAGATACTGATATCGCAGTATCATGTGCACTGCTTCATGATGTACTAGAAGATACTTCTTGTATTATAGATGATATTTTTAAAGAATTTACAGAAGAAATTGCTTTGGGTGTAGAAGCCTTAAGTAAAGACAAGAGTTTATCAAGTAAAAAAGAACAAATGCAAGATTCTTTGAATAAGTTACTTGCACAACCTTATCCTGTACAAATGGTAAAACTTGCTGATAGAATAACAAATCTACAAAAACCGCCTTCTTCTTGGACTAAAGAAAAAGCTACTTTGTACTTAAAAGAATCAAAACTAATTTTCTCTTGTTTGAAAAATTCTAATATTTATTTAGCCAAACGTTTAGAAGAAAAAATGCTTAAGTATGAAGAATATCTTTAGTATTTTTTCCAATACTTAATAAAAAATGTAATAAAATTTAAAGAAAATATTCTTTTCAAAAATGATATTTTCTTTAATTTCGCTATAATCAACAAAATATTTAAAGGAGCACTTTGTTACTCTATCAACCCATTAATGGCTATTGTTACAATAGTGATACCCATTTTTTATATAACTTTATCACGAAAAACCTAGCAATGTTTAAAAACGTTAGAGGGGAAGTATTAGATATTGGAAGTGGTAGTGGGATTTTAGGCTTACTTTTATGCAGAGATAATGAGAAACTACACTTAAATCAGTGTGAAGTTCAAGACAGTTTTGAAAAACTCTCAAACATTAATTCAAAAAATAATAAAATTATAAATGTTTTATACAAGGGAAAATTTCAAGATATTATTTTTAATAAAAGTTTTGATATTTGTGTCTCTAATCCTCCTTTTTATCATTCAAGTGTAGTAAAAACTAAGAATGAAAATATAAAAACTGCACGATATAACGATGCTTTACCTCTTGAAGAATTCATTAAAAAAACGTCAAAAATTTTAAACAATAACGGTAAGTTTTTTTTCTGTTACGATGTTAAGCAAATAAATGATATTATTATTTTATTAAGTAAATATAAGTTTAATCTTGAAGCTTTGCAGTTCGTACATCCTAAAAAACAAAAAGATGCTTCTTTAATACTGGTATATGCAAGAAAGAATTCTAAATCTTTAACAAAAGTTCTTTCCCCTTTATTTGTATTTGAAAAAGAAGAATTTACACAAGAAGCATTAGATATATATGCTAAATGTCAAACGCACAGTATAAAAGTAGACATATGAGTCAAATAATTAAAAAAAATGGTTTTAATTTTGCTTTTACCCCCAGTGCTTGTGATACATGTGCAGGAAATTGTTGCATTGGCGAGAGTGGTTATATTTGGATAAATAAAACAGAAATGTTAACATTGTCTGAACATTTAAAAATAAGTTTAGATGAATTAAAAGAAAAATACTTGAGAAAAGTAGGGTATAAATATTCTATTAAAGAAAAAAAACTAAGTGCTGATAATTTTGCCTGTACGTTTTTTGATTTAAAGAAAAAACAGTGCTCAATTTATGAAGCAAGGCCCGTACAATGTAGAACGTTCCCTTTTTGGGATTATTTTAAAAACAATGAACAAGAGGTATTTGACGAATGTCCTGCTATAAAAAAATTATAATACTTTTTTTATTTCTTTTTGCTATTAATCTGCAAGCTTCAAAAGCGTATGGAAATGAAGACAGAGATATCTTATTTGCTATTGAGTTTGAACGATTAAATGATGTAAGTTCTGCGAAATTTTTGTATTTAAAACTTTTTGAAAAGAGCAATAATTACGAATACCTCCTTCGATATCTAAGTCTCTCTTTAAATCAAAGAAAATTTAAAGAAGTGAAATATTATGCTTTAAACAATCTTGATAAAGAAAGTTTGCAGTACGAACAAATTCTTAGAATATATATTATTTCACTGATAAATTTACAAGAATTTAAAGAAGCACTTCATTCTTCACGGACTCTTTTATCTCAAAATAAAAGTGCCTTAAATTATGAAATTGTAGCAAATGTTTATTTTGCACAAAGAAAATATAAAGAAGCAATTGAATATTTTGAAAGTTCATATATTGTAAACAATAGCCCTAAAGTTTTATTTAATTTAGTGAATATTCTTTATGCTTATGCCAATGAAAAAAACAAAGCCATTTCTTATTTAGAAACGCATATTCGCTTAAATGGATGTGATTACCTTGTATGTTCAAAGTTATTGTCCATTTATCAAGAACAGAAAAATCTTGATGGTATCATCTCAGTTTTAAAAACAAGTTATTTTTCAAAGAACTCTAATTCTTATTATTCTAAAGATAAAACATTAAACTTATTGATATCTTATATGGCACAAAAAGATATTAACTTGGCTATTTCTTTTTTAGAAAAGAATAAGTTAAGTGATGATACTTTATTTGCTTTATACAAAAGAGCCAATTTATTAACTAAAGCATACCTCTTGGTAAAAAAGATTTATATAAAAAATAAAGAAATTGACTACTTAGCGCAAATTGCTATTTTAGAATTTGAGTTAGCCAAAAATAAAAGCAAAGTTTTGAATTCTGTGATTGAAAAATTTGAAAAAGTATTGAGAGTTTTAGATAATCACGTATATCAAAATTATCTGGGTTATATTCTAATTGAGTATGACAAAGATATAAAAAGAGGTTTGATGTATGTTAATAAAGCTTTACTTCAAGCACCTAAAAATGTTGCTTATCTTGATTCTTTAGCATGGGGTGAGTATAAACTGGGTAGGTGTAAAAAAGCAAAAGAACATATGCAAGAAGTTATTAATGAAGTAGGAGAAGATGATTTAGAAATTAAACATCATTGGAAAAAAATTAAGGAGTGCCTAAAATAATGATTTTAGATGAAATTATAGAAAAAACAAAAGAAGACTTAGAAAAAAGAAAAATTGATTTCCCCCTAGAGTGGTTAGGTAGAAGTTTAAGTGCAAATCCTTTTGCCCCAAGAGATGTAAAAACGTATCTAAGAGCGACAAAAGACGAGCCAATAAGAATTATTGCGGAAGTTAAAAAAGCAAGTCCTTCAAAAGGAATTATAAAAGAAGACTTTGATCCTTTACTAATTGCTCAAGCCTATAGTAACGCAGGGGCTAATGCTATTTCAGTATTAACTGAACCACATTATTTTCAAGGAAATCTTGAATATTTAACGGGAATTAGACGCTATGTTCCTACGCCTTTGTTACGAAAAGATTTCATAGTAGATAAGTATCAAATTGTGGAAGCTTTAGTATATGGAGCAGATTTTATTTTATTAATAGCAAAAGCTTTGAGCACTAAAGCGATAAAAGAACTGTATGAGTATGCACTGCATTTAGGTCTTGAAGTATTAGTTGAAATACACGATAAAGAAGATCTTACAAAAGCTATGAAGTGTGGAGCTAGTATTATTGGTATTAATCACAGAAATCTTGATACTTTTGAAATGGACATGCATTTATGTGATAAATTAATTCCTATGATCCCAAATGGAAAAATAATTATTGCTGAAAGTGGGGTTTCTAATATAGAAACCATTAAAAGATTGAGTGAAATAGGGGCAGATGCATTTTTAATTGGGGAGCATTTTATGCGACAAGATTCAATTGAAGAGGAAGTTAAAAAATTCAAGAATGCTTTAACTTAGACAAAATTAAAAGCAAGAATTTACTTGCTTTTAATCTTCTTGACTCTCTTTTCTTGAAATCTCTTCTTCAATAATATTTATATTTGATAATAAAATACTATAAGATTCATTAAATAAATGGGGATCATTAATATTTAAATCTTTTTGCAGTTTAATGGATTTTAATGCACTTTTTACTGTTTGAATATTATTCTGTAAGTGATTAAAATTTCTTCTTTCTGTGCTTTTCATCACTTTTAAATCTAAAATTTCTTTATTTAAATTTTTATTAAGTTCAAGTAGATTGTTGTTAATAGATTGCATTCCTAGTATATTATTTTGAAGTTTAATTATAGAAATACTAGCAAGCGTTGCAAAAGCTTTTAAATACTGTGTATCCTCATCAGTAAACGCTATATAGGTACCATCTTTCATTTTATTGATTAATTGTATTACCCCAATAGTAATCATTGTTTCTGGGTTCACTAAAGGAATAACCAGCATATTATTTGATTTATATTTAAAGTTTTTATCAAATTCTTTGGTTTTTGAAAAATCATACTGCGAATTTTCGTAAATATTATTAACTGTAATTATGCTTGAGCTGTTATATGCTTGTACTGCAATTAGTTTTGAATTATTTTCTAAAGATAATCTTATGTTTTTTGATTTATTTTTACTATCATTATCCAAAGATATTAAGGTGTCATTTTGAAAAATATGGAATCTTAAATAGTCATTTTCTCTTAAATAAATGGTTCCTGCATCACAAGAAATATGATTTCTAATATAAAACAAAAGTTGTTCAAGTAATTTATCTAAAGAATAGTTGTCTAAGTGGATGATATTATCTTCTGTGTTTATAATATTGTTTATGTTCATAATAATCCCAAATTTTATTTAGAATACTTTAAAATGCTTTAAAAGAAGGTGAATTCTTTGTATTGCAGGTTAAAGCATCAATATAGAAATAAATCTTTATTTAAATAAAGAAGAACCCACTCGTATCATATTTGAACCACATTCAATTGCAAGCTCAAAATCTGAACTCATTCCCATAGAACAATATCTTGCTCCAAGAGGTTTAACTTGTTCATAAATCTTTTTTGTACTTAAAAAAGATTTTTTAATCTCAAGTCTTTCTTTACTATGTGCCCCAATACTCATTACCCCAATAAGTTTTATAGCACTACAGTCTTTAAGGATTGTTTTATAAGCCTCAAATGCTTCTTCTTCTTTAAATCCGGTTTTACTCTCTTCATTAGCAGAGTTTATTTGCAATAAACATTTCATTGTTCTGTTTTTTGCCAAGAGTTTTTTATTAAGTTCATATGCCAATTCCAAAGAATCAAGAGAGTGCATTAAGGTAGGTTTTGCATCAATCAAATTATTGATTTTGTTTTTTTGCAAATGTCCTATAAAATGCCATTCTAATGGTAAATCATCAAGAGTTACCATTTTCTCTTTTAAATCTTGTACTTTATTTTCTCCATAAGCCCTTTGACCTACATTGTATAAAGTTTCTATATCGTCTGTACTTGAGTACTTAGATACTGCAATTAATTTTACAATATGATGATCAGAGACTCTAAGACGTGCGCCTTCTATTTGTGTTACTATTTTGTCTAAGTTTTGTGTTGCTTGTATTTTATTCATTTTTATCCAAATAATCTAATTATATCGTTGTACATTCCTAAAGCCATCAAAGAAGCTAAAATAAGCCATCCTACAATTGTTAAGAACATAAATACTTTATCGCTTGGTTTTTTCCTAGTTATTATCTCATAAATGTTGAACATAATATGTCCACCATCTAAAGCAGGAATAGGAAGTAAGTTAAGTACACCTAAATTTACTGAAATTAAAGCGGTAATTGACAGCAGCGCTATAATACTAGATGAACTGGCATCTGATATTACTTTTCCAATAGTTATAACCCCACCCACTTCACTAGAAGGAATAACGCCTGAAATTAACTTTTGAATACCTTTAAAAATCATTGAAGAAGATTGAAGGGTTTTTTCATATGCAAAAACAAAAGACTCACTTATACTTAAGTCCAATACAATTACTTTAGGTGCAGGAGAAATACCAATCATTCTTTTTTTAATATCTTCTTTGAAAATATTTTTGGCATCTAAAATTTGTGGATTTAAAACAAAGGTTTGAACTGCATTATCTCTTTTAACATAAAATTTTAAGGCACCATTTGAGTTTCTAATAATTTCACCAATATGGTTCCATTCTTTGATTTCTACATCATTAATACGTAAAATTTCATCGCCTTTTTTTAATCCAGCCATTTGTGCAGGTGATTTTTCTTGTACGTTTCCAATATGTGGTGCTAATGCATTTGCACCAAGACTTGCAATAACAAAATATAAAATAGCTGCTAATAAAAAGTTAGCAAAAGGACCTGCTAATAAAATAATAATTCTTTGCCAAGGTTTTTTAGTATTGTATGAGTCATCACCTTCTTCTATTAAAGCAGGATCTCTGTCATCTTGCCCTTTCATTTTTACATAACCCCCAAGTGGAATTAATGAAAGTTGCCATCTTGTTCCTAACCATTCTTTAGCAAAAAGTCTTTTTCCAAAACCAATTGAAAATACGTGAACTTTTACACCAAAATAACGAGCAGCTGTAAAGTGCCCTAATTCATGAAAAAAAACCAAAAATGATAAAACTAGTAGAAAAGTAATAGTACCCAATATAAATCTCCGATTTAAAATAAGAAGAGAAAATTAAATATTATTTTCTCTTGCGTAATTGTGTTAATTTTTAAAATAATCTCTTATATATTCATAACCAGAATATAAGGTTAATAAAACAGCTAACCATAAAAGCTCATTTGCATAAGGCCAATTCATAATTAAAAAACCTATAGCAAACATTTGTGAAACTGTTTTTACTTTACCAGAAAAAGTTGAGGCAACATTTTTACCTTCTTGTGCTGCTACTACTCTAATTCCTGTTATGAAAAATTCACGTGAAAGAATCAAAAATACAGCCCAAGCAGAAGCTCTATCAATTACCATTAACCCAATAAAACCAGCAAGTACCAACATCTTATCGGCAAGTGGATCTAAAATTCCACCTATTTTTGTCATTTGATTCCATCTTCTTGCAATATATCCATCAAAAAAATCAGTTACTGAAGCAATAACAAAAATCAAACCTGCAAAATAATCAAACCACGAAGGGTGCCAAGAAGCAAAAATTACATTGTCCCTATCTACAAAAAACCACAGCATTAATGGTGCTAAAAGTATTCTTAATATAGCCAGTGCATTAGGTAGATTGTATGAATGACTCATTATCTAAAAGTAGTTCCACCATCAACTACTATGGTTTGTGCTGTAATCCAAGAAGCATCATTAGTACACAAGAAAAAACATGCATCAGCTAAATCTTTAGGTTGCCCAATACGATTTAAAGCAGATAATTCAACTGTTTTTTGTTTCACTTCTTCATAATTAGTAAACGCTTTTAGTGCATCTGTATCAATAGGACCTCCAGAAACAGCATTTACTCTAATCCCAAATTCACCAAGTTCTGTTGCTGCATATCTAACCATAGCTTCAACCGCTGCTTTATTTGTACCATGACCAGCATAATTTTGAATATATACTAAGTTTCCAGTAGAACTTAAAGAAACAATAGAACCACCTGTTCCTTGTTTTTGCATTCGTTTAGCAGCTTGTTGTGCTCCACATACAAAAGCATTAACTGTAGCTGTATAGATATTGTTTAAACCTCTTGGTTTTAGTCTCATAAATTTTCCATATCCACCCACAACAGCTCGCCCATAAATCATTGCATTAGAAATAAAATAATCAACTGTTTCAAAATCTTCATCAATTTTTAGAAACAGTTCTTTATATGTTTGTGGCTCTAAGATATTTAAATGATAAGCTCTGGCTTTAACACCAAATTTATCTTCTAAATCTTTTGCAATTTCATTTGCAATTTCTTCGTTAGAATTGTATGTAAAAGCAATATTTACACCTTGTTTTGCGAACTTATAAGCACATGCTTTTCCTATACCTTTAGTTGCGCCACTAATTACTAATGTTTTGTTTGTCATTATTTTATTACCTTATATTGTTTTAATACTTCTTCTAATTTTTTCATTGTTTCTTTACTTGGTGCTGTTAATGGTAAACGATATTCTAAGGTATCTAATAAACCTGCTAAGTACATTGCTGCTTTAATAGGGATTGGATTACTCTCACAAAACAATACTTTATTTAAAGGATATAAAAATTCATTGATTTCTCTTGCTCTTTTTAAATTCCCATTTTGTACACAATGTACTAATTCACTTTTCAAATCAGGTAAAAGGTTAGCAGTTACAGAAATAATTCCCGTAGCTCCATTGGTTAACATAGGAAAATCAATAGCATCATCTCCTGAGATAACATGAAAACCTTCTCTTTTTGAATGAATTTCAATGGCACGTTCTAGCGAACCAGTTGCTTCTTTTATTGCATAAATATTAGGAATGTCATCAAATAAACGAATGGCTGTATCTGCATTTAAATCAACACCAGTACGTCCGGGAACATTGTATAAAACAAAAGGAATATCTACAGAAGTAGCAATTGCTTTATAATGTTGGTATAGTCCTTCTTGCATAGGTTTATTATAATATGGAGTTACTGATAATATTCCATCAGCTCCTACAGCTTGTGCATGTTGTGCAAACTCAATAGCTGAAGCAGTAGCATTAGAACCAGCACCTGCTATTACTTTTACTTTTGTTCCTTTACAAACATCAACTGCAATTTCTATACATTCTTTATGTTCTGCATGAGATAAAGTAGCACTTTCACCTGTTGTTCCTACGGGAACCATTACATCCATTCCTTGATCAATTTGTCTCTGTATTAAACTTGCAAATTTTTCTGAATCTAATTTCCCTTTTTTAAAAGGTGTAATAAGTGCTGTCATTGCCCCTGTCATAATTTCCATTGTTTCTCTCCTACTATTCTTTAGTATTTTTATCATTTTTTAAAATGAGTGTTGTTGAATTGTTTTTATTTAAATAAGTATTTGCTACTTTTATTAAATCTTCTTTAGTGATTTTATTAATATCATCTTCATACGAAAACAAGGGTTTAATATTGTCTCTTACAAAATATGAACCGTATAAAGATGCAACAGAAGAGGAAGATTCAAGTGAAAAGATAAAATCTGCTCGTGTATTGATTCTAATTTTCTCTATTTCTTTTTTTGTTACTTTTCCATTTTTTACATCTTTAATGATTTTTAAAATCTCTTTTTCAACGTCTTTTGCTTTAACACCTTCATTACAAACGGCCACAAACATAAATACACCAGGATCTTTTAGTTCCATATTATAAGCATATACTTGGTTAACCAATTTTTTTTCATCTACAAGAATTTTTTGTAAAATTGAACTTTTCCCTGAAGAAAATAATTCAGATAAAGCAGACAGTGCTACTTGATCTTTATGCTCAAAATTAGGAATATGATAAGCAATAGTTAACATCTCCACACTTGAATTCTTATAAATAATCGCTCTTTTTGCCCCATCTTGTTTAGGCTCAATTGTATGTATTTTGGAAGGAAGGTCATGCTTATTCTTAATAGAAGCGAAATGCTTCTTAGCACTTTCAAAAACCTCCTCTTTTGTAATATCTCCCGCAACAACTATAATTGCATTTTTTGCTTGATAGTAGGTTTTATGGAATTCTTTAATATCAGAAATAGTCCAATTTTTAATATCGTTTATAAAACCAATAGGTGTCCAATGGTAGGGGTGGTACATAAATACATTGTTAAACAATCTAAATTGTAAATATCCCATTGGGTTATTATCTGTTCTCCAATGTCTTTCTTCCATAACCACATCTCGTTCTGGTTGAAATTCTTCATCTTTTAAATTAAGATTTTGTAATAAATCAGAAAATAAACCTAAAGATTTATCCATATTTTTAGAAGAAGACTTGATATAATAGTTGGTATAATCAAAAGAAGTAGAAGCATTATTAACGCCACCAAAACCTTTAACTATTTCATCAAATTCACCTGCTTTTAGGTTTTTAGTTGATTTGAAATTTAAATGTTCAAGCATATGAGCAATTCCTGATTTTCCCATTACTTCATTTCTTGAACCTACTTTATAAAAAATATTTGTAGAAACAACAGAGCTGTTATTATGCATAGGTATAACTACAATTTGTAAACCATTATCTAAGGTTTGCGTAAAATATTTTGGTAAACTTGAACTCATTAATTCCCCTGAAATTATTATTAATAGTAAAAAATTAAATATAAAAAAGTGCTTTTTTGTTTTAACATTCTTCATTTATATTCTTTTATTTTTCATTTTTTAGGTCTGCTCCAATAGCATCTGATATATGATTATATCCATCTTTTTCTAAGAGCTCTAAAATTTCTTCATTTATTTTTCTAACCATAGAAGGGCCTTCAAAAACCATTCCTGAATAGGCTTGAACCAAAGAAGCTCCCGCTTTAATTCTTCTATACGCTTCAGCACCATTTGAAATTCCACCAACTGATATTAAAATAGTTTTCCCAAATAACTCTTTTGCTATTTCTTTGAATAAAGTATACGATTTATCGCTTAAACAAGCCCCCGATAAACCACCAAAATCTTTTGCATCATTAACAAGAGCATATTCAATAGTTGTATTCGTAGCAATAATTCCAGCAGCTCCTGCTTTAACTGCACATTTTGATAAAGATATAGCATTACTTACACTCATATCAGGTGCAATTTTTAAGAAAATGGGTTTTTTACTTAGTTTTTTAGCCATCACAAAAAGTTCTTTGATAAAAGTTTCATTTTGTAAGTCTCTTAAATTAGGTGTATTAGGAGAAGATATATTAATTACAATATAATCACTTATATCTTTAAATCTCTCAATAAGTACTTTATAATCATTAATTGCAAATTCTTCAGGTGTATTTTTATTTTTTCCAATATTTGCACCAATTACAATTGCATGTGGATAAACTTTTTTTAAGTTCTTGGCAACTTTAAACGAACCCGCATTATTAAAACCCATTGCATTTTGAATGGATTTTGATTCAATATGTCTGAACATTCTTGGTTTAGCATTACCATCTTGTGGTCTTGGTGTCATAGTACCTATTTCAGTAGCTGCAAAACCTAAAGCCATCATAGAATTAACCATTGTTGCATTTTTATCAAAACCTGCGGCTAAACCAACAGGATTAATAAATGGAATTCCTAAAATTTCTTGTTTTAGTTTTGTATTAATTATGAAGTTTTTATTCACCATATAATTATTAAAGAATCGTATTCTTGGCAAGACTTTTAAAGCAAATTCTGAAATATTATGTGCTGTTTCAGGCTGGAAATTAAAGAGTATTTTTTTTAGGTTTTCATAGTTAAACAAAGCTATCCTTTTTGATTTTATATTTTATCCAAAATAATGTAAATTATTCTTTAGAGCAGGGGCTAAATTAGCCCTAAAAGTAAATTAAAAATTATTTCTAATTGTTTTTACTTAAATACTTGCAAGATTGTAAAGTCGTTTGTATTCTTTAGAGTTCTTAAGTAAGTTTTCTTCACTGTCCATTGCAATTATTTCGCCTTTTTGAAAAACAGCAATTTTATTTGCGCTTTTAATAGTTGATAATCTGTGTGCAATAATAAAAGTTATCTTATTAGAAGATATTTCATCAATAATTTCCGAAATAATACTTTCACTTTCATTATCTAAAGCAGATGTAGCCTCATCTAAAATTAAAATCTCTGGATCTTTATACAAAGCTCTTGCAATTGCAATTCTTTGCCTTTGCCCGCCTGAAAGATTAGTACCCGCTTCATCCAAAACAGTATAAATTCCTTTTTCTTGTTCTTTTACAAAATCATAAGCATGGGCTTGTTTTAAAGCTTTAATTACTTTTTCTTCATTGATTTCATATCCATAAGCTACATTCTTAGCAATACTGTCATTAATAATATAAACTCTTTGTGTAACAATAGAAATTTTTTCTCTTAAAGAATCAATATTTATATCTTTTATATCGTGATTATTAATAGTAAGTTTACCCTCTGAGGTATCGTAAAAGCGAATAATCAAATTAACCAAAGAAGATTTTCCTCCCCCACTGTCACCTACTAAAGCAATCTTATCTCCACGTTTTGCACTTAAATGTATATTTTTTAAAGCAGTAAAATTATCGTATTTTAAAGAAACATTGTTAAAATCAATTGTTTGGACTTCCTCACATTTTAAAGGACCTGATATTATTTCTGTTTTATGAGCAAATAATTGATTAATTCTTTCATTTGCTGCAATTGCATCTTGCATTTGATTGTACACTCGTGATAATCTTTTAATAGGGGTATAGAGCATAAAGAGGGCAGTTGTAAAGGATAAAAAAGAACCTGTTGTTATAATGCCATCAATTACTTGAGCCCCTCCAACAATAATAACTGCTGCAAAACCCACAGAACCTATGATTTCCATTACAGGTGATACTAAAGCATTTACTTTAACACCCTTCATATTTATACTAAAAAAGTTTTGATTGTGTTTTGCAAAACTTTTTAATTCAAGTCTTTCTGTTGAATTTGCTTTTATGAGTTCAATATTTTGGAAGGTTTCACTTAAGTGTGTAGTAATATCTGAAACACTCTCTTGTGATTTAAAAGAAAGAGCTTTCATTTTTTTAGCCAATTTACTTAAAGGTAGAATGGCTAGAGGTAAAACAATTAAACCATAAAAAGCAAGTTCATAACTTTGGTAAATTGCAACAGAAATAAGTCCAATTATCGTTAAAAATTCGCGTATCATATCTGCTATTTGGTTTGAGACTGCGGATTGAATACGGTTAATGTCATTGGTTATTCTAGATATTAATTCCCCTGTATGTTTTTTTTGAAAAAAATTCATATCAAGTTTTAAAATATGTTGTAATAATTTATCTCTAATGATTCTTACAATGTCTTGTCCTATATAAGAAATATAATAGGTTTGTACATAACCACCCATACTTTTAGCAGTATATAAAAAAACAATAATAAAAGGCATGATAAAAAGCATATCTCTGTCTTTATTAATAAAGATATCATCTAATAAGGGTTCTATAACATAAGCAGTTCCAGCAGTACCACTTGCTACTAAAATCATACCTATAACGGCATAAAAAAATTTGAGTTTGTAATTTTTAAAATAAGGGAGATATTGTTTGTAAAATTCTTTCATAGATGTCCTACTCTTTGTATAAGAGTAGGATTATATCTAAAATTTACTTCGTTACATATACAGCGCGTTAACGCAAAGTATAATCATTAAAAATAACATGTATACATTAATATTAATAAAGTTATAAATATAGTTTCGATTTTTCAATAGTTTAAATATTGTAAAAAGTGTATATGCTTTTAAAGCAAACAATAAACCAAGAATAATGGGAGATTGTACTTCAAACATTGCTACTAAAAAAACGCCACAAATTACTGTTAATAATAACCAAATAAAGGTCATTCTAACCAAACTATCAACTCCAAATACTTTGGTAATAGTAGGAAAACCTGCTTCTTCATATTGTTTATAATATTTTAAATTTAAAAGCCAAAAGTGAGGAATTTGCCAGGTAAAATAAAATAAACCCAAAGCAAAGAATCTCATGTCAAATTCGTAACTTCCTGCAGAAACCCAACCAATATAGGGAGGAATAACTCCTAGAACTGCACCATAAACACCAGCATAAATACTGTGTCTTTTTGCAGGTGTATACAGAAGATTATAAATAATTACAACTGCTAAAAAAACGACTAGACCTGTAACTCCATGAGGAATATAAATAAAGAAAAAAGAGGAAGAAGTAATAATTATTCCAATAATTAATGCCGTCCTAAAACTCATATCCCCAGAAGGAATAGGTCTGTTTTTAGTACGAGGCATTAAAGCATCTTTTTTATATTCTTGCGTTTGGTTAAAAGTAGATACACCCATTGCTAATAATAAAACAGCAAGATAAGGGTATAAAAGACCCATATCTATGCTGCCATTAGCAAGAATATATCCAAAAATCGCAGATAAACTAATTGTAAATGATAAAGGAAACTTTGTTAATACATATATATTCTTGATCATATTATTTCTTTAAATACTCAACAATTGCATTTACTTCATCATCAGATAATACATCTTTAAATGGAGGCATAATGTTTTGGTATCCTTCAACAATTTCAGTTTCTGGATTTTTTATTGCTTCAATTAAATATGTTTCATCAATGGTAATTTCAATAGTTTTACCATCTTTGACAATTTTTGTTTTTCTTCCCATAATATCTTTAAAGGTAGGACCAGCTGATGGAGTTCCATCAAGTGTATGACATCCAATACAACCATTAATATCAACAACTTCTGCTCCATTAATTGATGGTTTAGCAGCTTCTACTTCTATACCTTTGAAATAATTAAGAACAAGAGTCATATCTTCTTTACTTAATGCACCTTTAAAACTAGGCATCATTCCGGCCATAAAACCTTCAACAACTTCAGCATCTGGATCATCAATTGCTCTCACTAAATAAGCATCGTCTCTTGTTACCGTTTTAGTTACGCCATTACTTATAACTTTAACTTCTTTGTTATAAATATCTTTGAAAGAAGGACCTGCAGATACTGTACCATCTAGAGTATGACATCCAATACAGCCAGTTTCATTAAACACATCCATTGCTGTTCGCGCAGCAACTACTGTAGGATTTAAAAATTCATCAAATTCTTCTTGAGATACAACTTTTACATCGGCTCTCATATATGCATGTCTTGTACCACAGTACTCAGCACACATAATGTCAAATTTTCCTAGTTTTGTAGCATTAAACCACAATTTTGTGATTTGTCCAGGAACAATATCTTCTTTAATTCTAAATGCAGGCACATAAAATGCATGTAATACATCATCAAGTGGAGCAGTCATGTTTAATTTAACATCTTGTCCAATAGGAACTATTAAAGAAGAACTCTTTTTACCATTTGCATACTCAAAAGAAAAAGACCATTTTTTACCAATAACTTTTACAACAACTGCTTTATCATCAGCTGGCATAGTTCTTTGAATCTTTAAAGCATCTAATCCAATATAAAAAATAACCATCATTAAAATAGTTGGAATTATTGTCCAAGCAATTTCAAGTGGAGTATTATGTTTAATATTTTTAGTATCTGTTGGCTTTGATCTTTTTTCATCGTATTGATATAAAAAGATAAACATAGCACCTATAGTAATTACAAATAAGAATAAACAAATTAGATTTACTGTCCAAAATGCATAATCAATTTCACCGGCGAAACTTGATACGCCTTCCATTCCTTCTAACATTCTATTCTCCTAAGTAAAAAAATCATTAATACTATTTCTAAAAATTGCATCAAAAGATGTAATTATAAAAAATATACTAAGCGTAATAAGTGCTATTAAAACAATCCATCTATACAATGGTTCTTCATACTTAAGGTGCATATAATAAGCGCCAATTAAAAATGTCTTAATTACTGCAATAAACATTTGAATTGCAATCGTATTTTGAAGATCTTGATGCATGAAATAAGGTTGTAAAAAAGTTAAAGTAGTTAATCCTATTAAAGCAAAAAATACTTTAATAAACATACTTTCTGTTAATGTTTCGTGATTTGTCATCTTATCTCCCTAATCCAGTAATGTAAAAGAGTGGGAATAAAAATACCCAAACCATATGAACTAAATCCCAATATAAAGCTACATTTTCAAATATAACATATTTTTTTGTAGTAATTGTTCCTTTGTTCATTAAAATTAATACCCAAGTCATTAAAGCAATACCAATAATAATATGAATTCCATGAAGTCCTGTCATTGTAAAGTATAAACCAAAGAATAAAATAACTCCACTTTCTTTTGCATTTAAAATGTCAGAATCAGGATAAATACCATGATGAATCTCAGCCATCCACTCAAAATACTTAATCGTTAAGAAAAGAATTGAGAAAACAATAGTAAGTACAATTTTAACTTTTGCTTTTGAAACTTCACCATTTTTAAAGTTGATTAAACCCATACCTAAAAAGTATGTAGAAATTAAAAGAACAAAAGTATTAACTCCACCAAGAACAATATTTAACGTAGCAGATGCTTCTAAAAAATTATCTGTATATCTGTAAAAGTAGAATGTAAATACTAAGAACATTCCTCCAAATAACATTAACTCTGTAAATAAGAAGAACCAAAAACCAAGTTTTGATGCTTGATAATCATCATTAAAGTCTACGACTTCATGAGGATTACCTTGTTTATCGTAGATAATTTCTATTTCACTTGAATGATCCATGTTATCTCCCTTTGTGAATTTCATCATAAAGATTATGAACGGGTAAACCATCTTTATAATCGTAAGGTTCAAAATCAATATATGGTGTATTTCTAAAGTTTTCTAATGGTGGTGGTGAATCAATTTGCCACTCTAACGTAGTTGCATTCCATGGGTTTGCACTTGCGATTTCTCCATTTTTTAAACCTTTGATTAAAACATAAGCCATAAATCCAATTCCTGAAAGTGTTAATACCGCACCAACACCTGAAATTTGATGATAAATAGTAAATTCTGGTAAATAATCAAAATATCTTCTAGGCATACCTAAAATTCCAGCTATAAACATTGGGAACCATAATATGTTAAATCCTAAGAAAATCATCCAGAATGCAATTTTAGCTTTTGCTTCGTCATACATTCTTCCAACAAATTTTGGATACCAGTAATGAAATGCTGCAAACATCATGAATACAACTCCACCAAACATTGC
This sequence comes from Campylobacteraceae bacterium, assembly GCA_013215945.1. Taxonomy (NCBI): domain Bacteria; kingdom Pseudomonadati; phylum Campylobacterota; class Epsilonproteobacteria; order Campylobacterales; family Campylobacteraceae; species Campylobacteraceae bacterium. Next base: position 22,932 of record JABSOM010000012.1, on the reverse strand, counting down.
GTAATGGAAGTGAGCAACAACATAATATGTATCATGTAAGTGAGCAGTAATCCCAAGTGTTGCTAATACAACTCCTGTTAGTCCTCCAATTGCAAAAGTAACAATTGTTCCAATAACCCATAACATAGGTGTTTTCATTACAATTGAACCTTTATACATAGTAGCAATCCAGTCAAAGAATTTAATACCAGTAGGAATTGAAACAAAAAATGTTAAAAATGAGAAAGTAACTTTCGCCCATTCACTCATACCAGAAGAAAATAAGTGATGTCCCCAAACCAAGTATCCGATAATAGAAATCATTGCAGAAGAAATTGCAATTGATCTGTATCCAAAGATAGTCCGTCTACAGAATGTAGGTACGATTTCAGAAACAACACCAAATGCTGGTAAAATCATTAAATAAACTGCGGGATGAGAATAAATCCAAAATAAGTGTTCATAAAGAATTGGATCTCCACCTTTTGCAGGATCAAAAATACCAATACCAATTGTTTTTTCAATAATTACTAGAATTAATGTAATTCCAATTACAGGAGTAGCTAAAACTTGAATCCATGCAGTTGAATATAAACCCCATACAAATAAAGGCATTTTAAAGAATCCCATACCAGGAGCTCTTAATCTGTGAATAGTTACAACAAAGTTAATTCCCGTAAGAATACTTGCCATTCCTAAGATATATGCAGCACTTAAAGCAGCAATTACATTTGTATCTGTATTAACACTATAAGGCGCATAAAATGTCCATCCAGTATCAGCAAAACCATTACCTACAAATAATGAAGATAAAGCAATTATTGCACCTAATAAAAATAGCCACCATGAAAATAAATTTAGTCGTGGAAATGATACATCTTTTGCACCAATCATAATTGGTAATAAAAAGTTACCAAAAATAGCAGGAATACCTGGAATGATGAATAAAAATACCATAATTACCCCATGCAAAGTAAATGCCTGGTTAAATTGATCTGGAGTTAAAACTTGTTCTCCTGGGAAGAACAGTTCAATCCTCATTGTTAGTGCAACTAGCAGTGCTACTGCAAAAAATGCAAACATTACAATCATGTAAAGTATTGCTATTCTTTTGTGATCAATAGAAAAAATCCATTGTAAAATTTTATTTTCATGATGTCCAAAGACGGTGTGCGTCTCATCATAAAAGCTTTTGTGTGTCATTATCTCTCCTTTTCGTTTGATGGAAACGCTTACGCGTCTTTTTCTTCTTTTTCTTTTCGTTTTTTTATTTCTTCTAATTTTCTTTTGTCATCTCGTTTACCTGTTCGGTATACAAATACAAAAAATGCTACTACAGTAGCAAAAATTAAACCGCCGACAATTTTTTCCGCTTTAAACAAATACGTTTTACTTTCTGCATCGTAAGCAAAACAGTAAAGTAAAGTATTTGCAATTGTTGGTCTTGTTTTTTCTTCGCTTGCTTCATAAATCGCAAGTTTTAGATCAAAAGGTAAGTACGTGATACCATTTAAATATCTGCTTACTTTCCCTTTTGGTGTTAAAACCATGATTGCTGCAGGATGCAAATAATCAACAACTCCATCTTTTACACGTCGTTCATATTTAAAACCAACAGAATTTGTTATTATATCTATATTTTCCTGATTAGTTGTGGTTAGAAACGACCATGCATTTGCATTAAATGGTTTTTTAAAGGTCTTAAAGATTTTGTCTTTTGTTTCTTTTGCATGTTTAAAAGTGTCATTTTTTTCAATACTTAGGGTAATTACATTAAATTCTTTTCCAGGGATCAGTCCAATTCGGGGAATAACATCTGCAACTTCGTATAACATAGGGGAACATAAAGTAGGGCAGTTGAAGTAGTTAATAGTTAAAATTGTAGGTTTATTATCTATTATTTCTCTTAGCGTTTTTACTTGATTATATTCATTCGTAAACTTTAAATCTAAATTGATTTCTTTGTCTTGTTGTTCATAAATTCCGATTTCTACAGAAAACAATGTACAGGCGGACAAAAGTAGGGTCAAAAGTACTTTTTTTAGCATAGTAAAATCCTTACACTATTATTTATTGGAATAATAGCAGTAAAAATAAAAAAGTTTATTTATAAAATTAATTAATATTATTTTTTAAGAAAACTAGCTATTTTTGAAAAGATTATAAAACTTTTTAAAACCAAATTCTTTTATTGTATAATAAAATAATACAAAACCACCGATTGTACTAGCAAATGCAAGACCAGTTGCTCCATAAGGTTTAAATAAAATTAAAGAAAAAACTATATTGAAAGTTAAAGCTTTCATAGATATTTTTGCTGCAATAAATTGTTTTTCTTGTGCATATAACCATAAAGAAAATATTTTTGATATTCCATATGGCAAAAGACCAATTAAATACATTAAAAGTATTAATGCTGTATTCATGGTATCTACTTGCGTAAATTCACCTCTTTGAAACAGAAGTTCAACAATGAATTCATTGAAAAATATTCCAATAAAAGAGGATATCAGTAATAAAACTGACAAAATCATACTTGCTTTCTTCATTAGGCTTAAAGCTTTATTTTCATTTTTGTTTTTTATAGCTTTTGCTATCATGGGAAACAACGCTACACTAGTAGCTATAGCAAATAATGCCAAAGGAAGTTGAAAAATTCTATTGGCATAATAAAGGTAAGAAATACTTCCACTTATTAAAAATGATGCTAACCACGTATCTATAAATGCCGATAAATGGGCTGTTGATGAGCCCAATGTTGCGGCAGCAAAAGAATTATAAAATTTTCTTTGTGCAAATTTGATTTTATTAAAACTTAAGACTTTTAGCAAATTTTTGTTTTTCAAAGCAATAATATGTACTAATATTTGAAGCATTCCACCTATTAAAACCCCATAAGATAGGTAAAAAGTAATATCGTATTTGTCCAAATCTTTTGAAATTAATAAAGCAGCAATTAAAGATAGATTAAGTAAAGCTGTTGAAAATGCTGTAGTAGCAAAATGATTTTTATACTGTAAGAGTGCGGCCATAAAGGTTACAATAAATATCATTGGTAAATAATAAAAATTTATAGCAAGTAAGGGAGCTGTTAATTCTATTGTTTTATCATCAAAACCAATGGCAATAAAACTTGTTACAAATTTTGAAAACAGTGTTACTAAAAGTGATAAAAGCATGATGAAAGCAAAAAATGAAAGAAATATTGCAGATGAAAATTGTATTTTATGTTTACTTTTTGCATAAGCAGGAATAAAAGCTTGAGTAAAAGCACCTTCTGCAAAAATTCGTCTGAATAAATTGGGTACTTTAAATGCAACAAAAAAGATATCTGAATATATATTAGCGCCTAAAATTGATGCTGTTAATAAGTCACGAATAAAACCTAGAACTCTTGAAAATAATATACCTGAACTGTTTGTAAAAATAGATTTAATAAGCATAGTACTCGCTTTTTTTATTAATAATTATTTGTGCCTTGTTTTTGAAAAAAGACAAATGCGCTTGTATTATATTAATTTTTTGCCCATTTTTAGGTAAAAGTGTTTTATCTTTGGAATAAAGTCTTATTTTATACGTATTATTCTTTTTGACATAATACAAATAACCCTTTTTATAGTGCCCCTTAAGATTGATAATAAGTTCATTTTGATATTTCATATCAAATAAATTTATACTTTTGGCTTGGGTGAAATACTCTATTATATTTTCTTTTTTTGGATGTTTTTTAATTATTCTAAACGAGCTTATTTCTTTTAATCCATAATGTTCTTTTGTTTTTAAAATGTATAAGTTATAAGAAGATGAAAGTTCAAGTTTTTCTTTTGAATTATAAATGTATATGGCTCTATTATTCTTTTGTTTAATTATGTAGTTGTTCTTATTTTTGTATATAACTACAGCATTTTTAATTTTTATATTTGTAGCGTTATTTTTATATAAAGCGGCTATGCCCTTGTTTTGTGTTACTTTTTTTATTTGTTTATAAGGTTCTGTATCAAAACTGGCAATAATTGCTAAGTGATCAGAGTATCCTTCTCCCGCATGCACTGTATATTTTTTTATCATTTTCCAACGGTGTATTTTTTTCTTAGTAATAAGATAAGGTTTTTTTAATACCTTAAAACTATTGTTTATATAAGAAATATTTTTTTGATCAAATAAAGCTTGGGGCAATAATATATTATCCGGTGTGATTTTATTGTTTCTATACATTGCAGAAAAACGTTCTGTGTATTCAAGTTCGTACCATAAGTTATAATGATAGGGATTTTTTTTGTGTATTTTATTTGATGAGAGTAGAATATCATTTATACCTGTAATATTGTAGCTGTCATTTAAATCTTTATTTAGTTTTAGTGTTTCTTTCTCATTATAATTACTGTTAAAATCTCCAAGTAATATATAATCAAGATCTTCTTGAAATTTTTTTATATAGTTATTGAGAGTATTTGCATATAAAATACGAAAAGATTCTTTTTGCCTTTTTGATGGCCAATGGTTGTTAAATATTTTGATGCGTTTGTTTTGTATTTGTATATCTACTTCTTGAATATCACGCTTGATTTTTCTTGATTTGACCTTTAGGGTATGTTGTTTTAGAATTTTATAATTACTTAATACAGCCAAACCTATGGACGATTTTTTTTGTTTACTAAAAGCATGGTATTTATACTTGGTTCTTTTTTTTAAAGACAGAAGGGCGCTAAGGGATTCAATTTCTTGTAAAACAATAATATCTGCATCTAAGCTACGAATTACTTTTGAAATATTATTGAGTTTAATGTCATGCGTTTTTTTATTCCAAAGAGATGTAGTATTAGGCACATATTCTTTATATTCTGTACCATCATTTTTTAAATCAAAAAGATTCTCTACATTGAAAGAAGCAACAGTAAATTCTTCCGCAAAAAGCACTTTTATTAATAAAATAAAAATAAACAGGGATTTAAAAATCATCTGTCATTTTACCCAATACTAACAAAAAGTGACTTTTCTTTATTTTAAAAAACTATTTTTTACTGTTTAAACGTGATTGATATTCTTGTGGGTGAGCACATACGGGACAGATTTTAGGTGGTTTTTTCCCTCTGTGTACATGTCCACAGACTTCACAAATCCATTCTTCATCTTTATTTGAGCTTAAGTGTTCTTCATCATTTTCCAATCTTTCTAAAAGCATTCTATACATGTTTTCATGCTCTATCTCTATTTTTCCAATACCAGCAAGTATTCGTGCTGCTTCTTTATGTCCTTCTTCTTTTGCAATGGCTGAAAAATCAGGATACATAGTTATATTTTCATAGGCTTCACCTTCGATTGCTTCGCGTAAGTTTTCTTTTGTATTTCCAAAGTCTTTTTCTATTGTTAAATTATTATAAAGCTTTAATTCAAGTTTAGCATGTACTTTTTCATTATTGGCAGCTCTTTGAAAATGTTCTGCAATATCTCTATATCCTTCTTTTTGGGCTATTTTTGCATAATATTCATATTTATTTCTAGCCATAGACTCACCTGCAAAAGCTTTAAGTAAAACAACTTGTGTCAAACTTTTAGTAATATTTTCCATGTCTTTATTACAACAGGATAAATTTCCTTTTCCCGTAACTTGTACTTCAACTTCACTACCACAGGTAGAACATTTATATAATTCATATTGTTTCATCTATTTTCCTTTAGGGGTTTAATATTCAATATCATAACTAAATAAGTTTATTTATTATAATACATTCTTCTCACTTAAGGATAATAATTATCCTTTGATAATTATAGTCCTAAAATACTTAAAGGAAAATTATTATTACCTAATAATATATATCCCTAATTAAACATTTATAAATAAGGCTATATAATTAATTAAGTTTGTATTTAGAATAATTTGCTATTTACACTTATTTATTGTATTATCGCGCTATATTGGAGTTAAATTATGAATTATACGAAGCTTTTAAAAGATTATAACCTTAAAGTAACCCCACAACGAATTGCTATTGTTGATGAATTACATAAACATGGGCATATGAATATTGATTCTTTATACCAAGTATTATTAGTAAAGTTCCCAAGTATTTCTTTGGCAACTATTTATAAGAATATTAATGCAATGATTGAAAAAGTATTTGTTGATGAAGTTAAGATTGAACATAAAAAATCTGTTTTTGAATTAAGTAAAAAAGATCATGCTCATACTATTTGTTCTACTTGTGGAGAAATTGAAGATATGGATTTTTCTTTGCAAAACTTAATGAAAGAAGTAGCTTCAAATTCCAGTTTTGAAATTGAAAAAACTTCTTTATGTTTCACAGGTATTTGTAAAACCTGTGCTTCTAAATAAAGGTAACTACCTTTATTTAGAAACCATTGTTTATAACTAAAGCAAGTACTACCATTAATACAATTCCCGCACTTCTATTATATAACCTGTTTGCTGTTATAAATACCAACATTAAAGAGAGTATAAAAGCAGCCGCAATATCAAAGAAATAAGCGCTTAAATCCACGTTCAAAGGATTAACAATAGAAGCTATTCCTAATACCATTGTAAAGTTTGCAACATTTGAACCTATAATATTTCCAATAGCTAAATCTGCATTATTATTTAAAGCAGCTTTTATTGAAATAGTAAGTTCTGGTAAAGACGTACCAAAAGCAACTAAAAATAAGCCAATAATCCATTCACTTATTCCAAATTCTCTTGCAATATTAGAAGCACTAGAAATAGCAAAATCAGCCCCTCCTATTGTAAGTAGAAAACCAATAATTAAAAAAAATGAAGCTTTTCCCCAGGCAAATTTTTCTTTATCATCTTCATGTGATTCTTCTACTTGATTGGATGAAATTAAAAAAGCCAAATAAGATGCCATTAATATTAAAAATAAGACACCATCAAATGCAGTTAATTGCCCATCAATTGACATTAAAATAAAAATTAGAATAGGAAATAATGACCAGGCAGAATCTTTTGCAAAAATATCTCTGCTTGGATTGATATTTTTAGCAATTAAAAATACCGTACCCAATACAAGGGAAATATTAAAAATAGTACTTCCAATTACATTTGCAACTGCAATGTCACCACTTCCATGTAAGGATGCAGATACCGAAACAGCCATTTCAGGTAAAGAAGTACCTAGGGCAACAAGAGTAGCTCCTATAACAAAAGGTGAAATTTTATAATGCAGTGCAATTTTTTCACTTTGATTGATTATAAAGTCTGCTCCAAAAACAAGCGCCGTCATGGCAAGAATAAATATTACAATATCCATTTTATTGGTTCCTTATTATTAAACTATTTGGTAAATTAAATTCTTTTATAAGTTCTTCTTCTTTATCTCTTTGTTTTCCATTATCTATTTCATGATCATAACCTAAAAGATGCAATAAACCATGTATAAATAAGAGAGTAAATTCTTCTTCTTCTTTGTGTTTATATAAAGAAGCTTTTTCTTTTACGAAATCATATGAAATTACTATTGAGCCAAGAGGCATATTGGGAAAGTCAAACTCCAGAGGAAAAGATAAAACATCCGTCGCTTTATCTTTTTGTCTGTGTTCATTGTTAAGGTCTTGTATATATGAATTGTCACAGATAATAAGCTCTATGCTTTTATCACTAAGACTTTTTAATATTTTCTCACATAAGTGAGGTTTAAAATCGAATGTACTTTGGTTGTCAATATCAATCAAAATCTACCTTATAATTTTTCGCAATTATATCGAAAAGTTATAAAGTAAGAGATTAAAAAAATGAAGTATTTTTAGGCGCTTAAAATAGTTCCAGCATTTTATAAACTTCATCTACATCATAGGTAGTTAGTTTTAGTTTTATCTTGGGTTTTTTTGCAATGATAGCTTTTTTTATACCTTGGGCTTGGGCTTCTTTTAAGCGTAAATCCATGGAATATACATCTTTTATTTCACCGGTTAAAGAGACTTCTCCAATAAAAACAGATTCTTTTGAAATAGGTCTGTCTCTAAAAGAAGAGATAATAGCTGCAATCACAGCTAAATCAGCAGAACTTTCTTTGATTTTGATTCCACCAGAAATATTAATAAAAACATCATAGTTATTCAAAGGTAAATCAAGCTTTTTTTCAAGCAATGCCAAAAGCATATTTAAGCGTGAAATATCAAAACCAGTAGATGAACGTTTGGGATTAGGAAAATTAGAATCACAAACGAGGGCTTGAACTTCAAGAATAAGTGAGCGAGTACCTTCAATTGCTACTGTTAAAGCAGAACCTGCTTGAGATTTACTTTTGTCAAAGAATTTTGAGGATATATCTTTAGCAGACAGCAAACCTTCATTGGTCATCTCAAAAATACCAATTTCACTCGTTGAGCCGAATCTGTTTTTAAAAGAACGTAACATTCTTAACTCTTTTGAAGCTTCTCCTTCAAAATATAAAACCGTATCAACCATATGTTCTAACACTCTTGGACCTGCAATTGCACCATCTTTTGTAATATGTCCAATAATAAACATAGAAATATCACTCTCTTTTGCTTTTCTCATTAATTCAAAAGTAATTTCTTTAACTTGTGTTACAGAACCTGGGGAGCTTGTAAGATTACTTGAATACATAGTTTGTATAGAATCAATAATAACTACTGCATAGTCTTGTCTTAATAACTCATCTTGTATTTCTTCTAATTTGATTTCTGGAAATAAAAACAGATTTTGATGATTAGCATCCAGTCTATTGGCTCTTAGTTTGATTTGTCCCATGCTTTCTTCACCTGAAACATAAAGAACTTTTTTCCCATTTTTTGCAATTGAACCAGCTACTTTTAATAAGAGCGTAGATTTTCCAACGCCTGGACTTCCCCCTATTAAAGTCAAAGAACCAGGAACTATTCCTCCTCCCAAAACTAAATCAAATTCGTCATTATAAGAGGAAAAACGAATAATATTGTCTTGTTTTACATCGGTAATAGCAGTAGCTTTTATTTTTGTAGAAACAATTTTCTTGGTTTGTTCTAAAACTTCTTGTTGAGCGCTTGAGAGTTCAATAAAACTATCCCATCCCCCACAATCAGGACATTTTCCTAACCATTTGCCAACTTGTGTTCCACAATGTTGACATTCAAATAAAGATACTTTTTTTTTCGCCATAATAACCCTCTGTTTTTTCTTATTATAAGGATAATACAATATAATTTACCTAAGATTAAAAAACATTACAAATAGAAATAAAATACAAAAAAGAGAAACAATGATAATTTATATCCATGGTTTTGCATCCAGTGGTTTTGGAAACAAAGCAAAACTTTTTAAAAAGAAGTATAAAGAAGATATTCTTATACCTTCTTTGTCATATGTCCCATGTTTAGCACTTAATACCTTGGAGCAAATTATTGAAATGTTATTGCATAAAAATGAGAAAGTACGTTTAATTGGATCCTCTTTAGGAGGTTTTTATTGTATGTATTTAGCCAATAAATATAAAATAAAAGCAGTATTAATTAATCCTGCAATTTATCCTTCTAAAACATTAGAAAAAATTGGAATGCAAACAAATTATTACGACAATTCTTTATTTGAAGTAAAAAAAGAACATTTAGAATTTTTAAAAAATTTGGAACAAAAGAATCTTAAGAATACAAAGGATTTTCTTCTTTTACTTCAAAAAGAGGATGAAGTATTGGATTATAAAGAAGCTGAATTATTTTTAAAAGGAAGTCTTATGTATATAGAAGAGGGTGGAAATCACAGTTTTGAAAATATTCATAAATATTTCAAAACTATAAATGATTTTTTTAAATCTTAGTATTCGTATTTATTTACATGTGCTTGAAAAGCATCAATACTAATTACGATATTTCCTTTTACAGATTTTAAAGATTTTATATTACTGTGTTCTTTTTTAAATATATATTCATATTCTTTAGCATTTTCCCAAATTCGTAACTCTGCTTGTTCAATTTTCACAGCTGTTTCATATAAAGGCTCAATCAAGGTTATGTCAGCTTGAAAAGCAGTAATATGAAACATTTTTTTAGGGAGTATAAAATAACACGTATTTTGTTTCACTATTAGTGTATTTTCTTTGACAAAGCTTACTTCTTTTGAGCATGAATATTTAGAAATATTATTTTTACTCCAATACATTACTGCGTTCGCTTGATGCACTTCAATATTCTTTATATTTTCTACGTTTGTCCAATTTTGTGTTATTTTATTTTGAATATTTTCTGCATTGTATTTGCTGTAATCAAAAGCATCTTGCGTAAAATATTTGAAAAGAAAAAATGCAAGAATAACCAAAGATATAGAGAAAACAGAAAGTCCAATAAAAAATTTTTGTAATTTAGGCAAAGTACCTGTTTTTTTTACTTTTATTTCAGGATTATCTTCTAAATAAGAAAGGGCCAAAGCAGAAGCTGATCCAAAACGTTGTATTGCATCTTCGTAAGTGGCTTGACTTTCATCTATATATGATGATATTTCTTTTAGAATATCATCTCTTTGTTTTTTAGGAAGAAGAGATAACTCTTTTTTTAATTCACTAAGATATGTATTTGTTTTCATTATTTTTCCTTCATTATTTGATTGATACTTTTATGGTGTTCTTCGTAAGCAAGTAAGAGTAAAGGCAAAATTTCTTCACCTTTTTTTGAAATTGTATATTCTCTTTTGGGATGGCCAGATATTTTTGGTACATTCCATGAAGAACTTAACCAGCCATTTGTTTCCATTCTATTAAGTAAAGGATATAAGGTACCTTCATTTATAGATAAATTATGTTTTTCAAAAAATCTAAGAATGGCTAAACCATGCATGGGCGAGTTCTTTTTTAAAGACAAGAGAGTATAGAGTTCTACATAACCTTTTCTAAATTGGGTTAACCATTTTTTATAATCATCTTGCATATTTATCCTTTGATAAATATATTGTATCACATTTTACTTTGTATTACATAGTAAAATGCATTGAATTGGGAAATGATTTATTTTAATGCAAAATCTTATAAATACAAAGAGTAGGGCTTAAAAAAATGGGGATGTATAGTAGAGAGTAAACAAGAACTAAAACAGGATTTACATCCTGTTTTAAAATTAAAGACCTAAGTCTGCTTTAATTTGATTTGCCCATGCTTCTAGTCTTTCGTCTGTTAAGTCATCTTGATTGTCTTCATCAATAACCAAACCTAAAAACATATCATCAACTACTGCTAATGATTCTTCATAATCGTAACCTTCAGTTGAAGTTTGACCAATAACATTAGCCGCTTTTACTTTTTCATGTAATAAATAAAGTGATTCTGCAAAAGTATCTCCATAACCGTCTTGATCACCAAGACCTAATAAAGCTACTGTTTTACCTGAAAAGTCAATTTCATCTAAATTGTCTTCAAAGTCTTCCCAATCTGATTGTAAATCTCCTGAACCCCATGTTGAGCTTGCAAGAATTAATTTATCATAAGATGAAACTTCATCTGTAGAAGAATTCTGTACTTCTATTAAATCAATATTGTCTTCACCTAAAATTTTTACTAATCTTTTACAAACATCTTCAGTCATACCACCGTCACTACCGTAGATTAATCCAATTTTACTCATAATTGTTCCTTTATACTATATAATATTAATTGTCGGGATAATAGTGTAATCAAATTAATATTAAATTATTATTTTATTTACACTTTTATCTTAAGATTATTTTTATAAATAATCTCTTAGTTTTTATCTTCTAAATCCTTGGTAAAAATACCATCTAATAAAGAATCTACAAAAGCATCGGCTGAAAATTCAATTAAATCTGTGGCTTTTTCACCAATTCCTACATATAAAATAGGGATTTTTAATTGGCTTGCTATTGAAAATAAAGCGCCACCTTTTGCTGTTCCATCTAGTTTTGTAACTATAATTCCATCAATTCCAATCATCTCATGAAAAGCTTTGGCTTGTGCAATAGCTGAGTTTCCTTGCGTACCATCTAAAATCATTAGTTTTTGATGGGGTGCATTCTCTTGTGCTTTAGAACATACCTTTACTATTTTTTTAAGTTCATTAGAAAGATTTGTTTGTGTTTGCAAACGTCCTGCTGTATCTATTATAACATTGTCAAAGTCTTTTGCAATACCAGAAGAAATAGTATCGTAAGCAACTGCTGATGCATCATGACCTTGTTTGGTTTTAATTATGGCGATGTCTAGTTTAGTAGCCCAGGTACTTAATTGTTCAATGGCTGCTGCTCTAAATGTATCTCCAGCACCTAGAAGTACTTTTTTATTCATAGATTTATATCTGTTCGCAAGTTTAGCAATTGTGGTCGTTTTACCGGCCCCATTAACGCCAATAATTAATTGAACAAAAGGTTTAGGAAGGTTTTCTTCTTCTATTTTAGGCATATCTGCAAATAAAGGAATTAATTTTTCTCTTAGTTGTTTTCTTGAAATAAAATTCTCAAAACCTTCCATTACTTGTTCAATCACTTCGTATTCCATATCGGCTTCAATTAGTACATCTTCAATTTCATTAAAAAAAATAATTTCTTTTTTCTTGGGAATAATAGAAGAAAAATTAGAAACTGTTTTTTCTAAAGCTCTTGAGAAAAAGTTTTTTTGAATCTCTTTTTCATCCCTTTCTTTGGTACTTTTTATAGTTCCATTTACTGTTTTATCATCTGTTATTAGATCTTCTTTTGTTTCCTTAATATTTGCATGAGAAATATTTTGTTCTATTTCTTTTTCAACTTCTATTTCTTCTTTATTTTTTTCATTGTTAGATGAAAGAACTTGAAGTTCTTCTTGTTTCTCATTATTATTCTTTTCTTTTTTCTTAAAAAAACTAAACATTATTTAATTGCCCTTTGTATATCGCTTTCTAACATTTCTTCAGGAACCATACCTTTGTATTTTTCCATAATTGAACCATCTTTTTTTAATAAATACATAGTTGGAATGGTTTTAATTCCTCCTAAATGTTGAGCAAAAAGCTCATTACTTACTCCATTGGTAGTTGGGTATTGAATATTAAATTCATTCATAAAAGCAAGCATATCTTCATTACTTTTCTTATCAGATACTAAGATGTTTATAATTTCAAAATCATTTTTGTATTTTTCTCTTAATTTATTTAAATGTGGAAACTCTGCTCTACAAGGAGGGCACCAGGTTGCAAAAAAATTAATTAATAAGGCTTTATTTTGATAGTTGCTAAATGCCAGAGTATTTTCACTCGTAATTATTTCTAAGTTTACGCCTCTTACCGTCGTTAAGCTTATTTTGGGGTATTTTATTTTTTCTTCTGTACTATTTTTTGAATCACAAGCTACAAATACGAGTAGGGGTATAATTGCAAAAAATGCCATGTGTTTAAACTGCATTTTAAGTCCTTTAGGTAGAATATTTATTAGGATATGAATAATATCTAAGTAAGGCTTAAATATGTTAGAAAATCACAAGGGTGATTTTAGAAAATCGTGTATAAAAAGATTAAAAATTCAAAGTAAATTACGACGTGTTAAAAAAGATTACGATGTTATAAATAAATTATATAAATTAATTGATTCTTTAGGTGCTAAAAAAGTTTTATTATATCTTCCTTTAAAAATGGAAGTTAATGTTATGCCTTTAATTAAAAGATTAAAGAAAGAGAAAAAAGTGGACGTTTTCGTGCCTTATATGCAAGGAAAAAGTTTCAAAGCAGTTAAATATAGATTGCCTCTAAAAGTCAAAAAATTTGGTATAAAAGAACCAAACAATTCTTATTTAAAAAATGATATTGATTTAGCCATTGTTCCTTGTGTAGGAATTGATGCTGTATATAAAAGAATTGGTTTTGGAAAAGGAATGTATGATAGGTTTTTTTATTCATTGAAAAATAAACCATGCATCGTATTCACACAATTAACCTATTGTAAGAGCTCGAAAATTTTATCTAATCATTACGATATTCAAGCAGATTATATTATAACAAGATAAAAATACAAGACTTTAGTGTATTTTTTTAAAACAATTTAAAGGTTTTGAGTATGGAAGTATTATTATTAGAAGGATTGGTTTTAGCAATTTTTGTTGCTGCTATTACAATCTTTATAAAAGGAAAATTTGAAAATGCAAAATTTGACATTTATACTGAACAAGCAAAAGCAAAAGCCAGAGTAATTGAGCATGAAGCACAAGCTATTCTAAAAGATGCAAAAAGCAATGCAAAAAAAGACTACGACAAAGAATTTAATACGGCAAAAAAAGACTACGATTATATGTTACAAAAAATTGAAAAAAAAGAAAAAGAACTAAATTCTCATTTAGAAACACAATTAGAGAGTATTAAAAAAGAAAAAGATGAAGTAGAAAATAACAGTGAAAAAATTAAAGTATTAAAAGAGGGTTTAGAAAAACAAAAAGAAACCTACGATACTAAAATAACGGCTGCTATAAAAGTATTAGAAAATGCTTCTGGTTTAACACAAGATGAAGCAAAAGAATTAATGTTAGATAAAGTAAAAGAGGACTCGAGAGCCCAAATTGCCTCTATTTTTAGAAAAAAATACAAAAATGCAGAAGTAGACTGTGAGTTAAGTATTAATAATATGCTTGCAAATGCCGTTACTAGATATGCAGGTGAATTTGCTGCTGAGCGACTTATTAATAATATTCCTATTAATGATGATGAAACCAAGGGTAAAATTATTGGAAAAGAAGGACGTAATATAAAAGCCTTAGAAATGCTTTTAGGCGTTGATATTATTATTGATGATACTCCAAATACTATTACTGTTTCTTCTTTTAATTTATACAGACGTGCCATTGCAACTAAAACAATCAAAGACTTGATTGAAGATGGAAGAATTCAACCCGCAAAAATTGAAGAAATCTATAATAAAGTTAAAATTGAATTTGGTGAAAAGATTCTTAAAGAGGGTGAAGATGTTGTTTTAGAACTTGGAATTAAAGCAATGCATCCAGAACTTGTAAAATTAGTAGGGCGATTAAGATACAGAGCTTCTTATGGGCAGAATGCTTTAAAACATACACTTGAAGTATCTCATTTAGCTGGTTTAATTGCAGCACAAATGGGTGGGGATCCAATTCTTGCACGTCGTGCTGGATTATTGCATGATATTGGTAAAGCATTAACACATGACATGCCAGGCTCACATGTAGATTTAGGTGTTGATATTTGTAGACGTTATAATGAACCGCCAACTGTAATTAATGGTATTTATGCCCATCACGGTTTTGAAGAACCTATTAATGTTGAATCTGCTGCTGTTTGTGCTGCTGATGCTTTAAGTGCAGCAAGACCAGGGGCTAGGCGAGAAGTTTTAGAGAGTTTCTTAAAAAGAGTAGAAGAAATTGAACTTATTTCTACTTCTAAAACAGGCGTGCTTAATGCTTATGCTATTAATGCAGGACGTGAAGTAAGAGTTATTGTAAAAGCTACTTTGGTTAATGATGATGAAGCGGTTATTTTAGCAAGTGAAATTGCAAAAGAAATTGAAGAAAAAGTTCAATATCCAGGTGAAATAAAAGTGAATGTAATTAGAGAGTTAAGAGCTCTTTCTTACGCAAGATAAAATCAAAGAAATAAAATCAAGCAGATAAGAATTCTTATCTGTTTTTTCTTTGTTTTTTAACTTTATTTATCCACAAAAAATTTAAAACTACTACGCTTAAAATACTTACAAAACAACATACAACAAACGCTCCCACATATAAAGATGAGGCAATCTGGCTTAAATTTTCATGCATAGTATCCAAAGAAAATTCAATAGCATTTTGATTGTTTAATAAAATATTCCCCAATTCATATTCAAAATAATAAATAAAAGGCATAGTAATAGGATTTGAAATCCATATTAGTACTAAGGGTATGGGAAGATTAACATTTAAAATTATTGCTAAGAGTGTTACTAAAAGCATTTGAAAGGGCATTGGAATAAAAGCAATGAACATACCTATAAAAACACCTGCAAGTACTTTTTTTCTGGATAAACTCCAGATTTCTTTTTTTTGCAATAAAGAGCCAAATATTTTTAACATTTTATTGTCTTTAATCTTTTGATGGTTAGGCAGAATCTTTTTTAATGTTTTTCTTGGCACAAGATCCCTTTGTTTTTTTGCATTATAACAAAATAGTCTATAAAATATTATTGGTGAAGGTTTATTACTGGAATAATGCACTGTATAAATAAAATATATGGGTTTAATTTATAAAAAAAGATGTATTTTTTGTTTTAGGCATTAATTTTTTCTGTTTTTTGAAAAAAGAAATTTAATATAAACTCTAATTAGCTATACTACGTAAAATTTATTTATGAAGAGAATTATGAAAAAAGAAATATTTACTACACAGATTATAGCAGGGAAATATAAAGGTAAGAAGTTAGAACTTCCTTCTTTAGATGTTACGCGTTCTTCAAAATCGCGTTTAAAAGAGTCATTTTTTAATGTACTACAGTTCGATATTATGGACAAAGTATTTATTGAAGCGTTTGCAGGATCTGGATCTATTGGTTTAGAAGCTCTTTCCAGAGATGCAAAAATAGCATATTTTATTGAAATCAATAAAAATTCTTACAATATTTTAAGAAAAAACTGCAAAAACCTTAATACTTTGAATGCACAAATGATTTTTGGAGATACTTTTGTTGAGTTCCCCAAATTACTTACTAGTTTAAAAAACTCTAACGAAGAATTAATTATTTATATTGATCCTCCTTTTGATTTTAGAGATGGTATGGAAAATATTTATGAAAAAAGTTTTGAAATGATTAAAAACATTGAAAATGAGAATGTTTCTTTAATTTGTATGGAACATGTAACAAGTTTAGAAGTGCCAGAAAACTTAGGATTATTTACTATGATTAAAAGCAAAAAATTTGGAAAAAGTACTTTATCTTATTTTAAAAAAGTATAATATATAATAAAATATATTATATTCCTAGGAGTTCAAGATGAGATCTTTGAAAATTATTTTTTATATGCTGCTGGTATCACTCTTTCTTAGTTCTTGTGCTTCTAAAAACAGCCCTTCTTTAAATGATACTATGAAAACATTTTATATTGATGAGAAAATAGAAGTATATAAGATAAAAGAAAAAGTTCCTTCTCCTATTACTTTTGGACTTTCTTTAGGGGCATTATTTGGAAAACACTTTTCTTTAGGTATGGGTGGAAAAGTGAATCCCAAAATTAATAATACCGATTCTTTGGCTTTAGAGCGAAGTGTACTTTTACACAAAATAAACTTAGAAAAATTAACAAAAGAATATTTCCTTGAACAAATATCAGCCCATGAACTTTATTCTAAAAGAAGAAAGATTTTCTCTGCTTATAAAATGAAACTGTCAATTGTAAATTATGATTTTGATGCTCTTTTTTTATCTGAGCTTGCGCAAGTAAAGATTTATATACAAATAGAGATTTTTAACGAATCCAATGAGCTTGTATATGAAAATATAAATCACAGTACTTATAACAAAAATTCGGATGCTTTTAAAAAAGAAGATATTTTACTAAATGATTATGTTCTTAGGAATTTATTCAAAAGTGCTATTAAAGATGCTTTAAAAACACTCATAAAAAAAATGAGTGAAAATACTAAATAAGACCTACATCTTATTTAGTATTTTATCTAATAAACCTGTGGGTAAAGTGCGTTTTAAAAAGCCCATAATATAAGTAGCTTTTGTTACATAATATCTTCCTCTTGGTTTTTGGCTTTGCATTATTTTTAAAACAACATTAGCAACGCTGCTTGCTGGTAAATTAAAAGGCGTAGACTCTTTATCATCTTCCAGTCTTTTTTGTAAATCTTTTTCATATACGGTTTTAAAAAAGCTGCTTTTGATATCAATATTTTTAACAAATTTACTCAAAGCATTTTCTCTAAATTTAGACGTAACAGGACCTGTATTAATAACAGAAAGTGTAATCTTACTTCCTAGAAGTTCTTGCCTTAAGGTATCACTTAAACCCTCAATTGCATATTTGCTGGCATTATAAGCGCCTCTAAACTTTAACGATATTATTCCTAAAACGGAACTGTGTTGAATAAGTTTTCCATAACCTTGGGCTCTAAATATTTTCATACTTTGAACAGTAAGTTCATGAAGTCCAAAAACATTGGTTTCGAATTGTTCTTTTAATACGTCAACGCTTACATCTTCAAGCGCACCAGGTTGTCCATAACCTGCATTATTAAAAACAGCATCCAGTGTTTTATCTTCGTGAATAATAGAATACAAAGCATTTTGAATGTCATCTTTTTTTCTAACATCTATTTTTAAAGTGATAA
The DNA here is from genome assembly GCA_013215945.1 of Campylobacteraceae bacterium. Lineage (NCBI taxonomy): Bacteria > Pseudomonadati > Campylobacterota > Epsilonproteobacteria > Campylobacterales > Campylobacteraceae > Campylobacteraceae bacterium. The sequence continues at coordinate 4,704 of JABSOM010000012.1, read as the reverse complement.
ATCCAAGATTTTTTAAGTTTTTGATATCTTCATCATCTCTAGCAGAGGCATACACTTTATAGCCATTATCTTTGAGTGTAAGAGCTGTTTGTAAACCAATTCCACTTGAACATCCAGTAATTAATATATTTTGCATTTTTAGTCCATATTTATTTAGTATTTTTATATAAGTGGATATTATATCCAAAGCAAATAAAGCAAAGGTAAGACGTGAGAGCAATACAAAAGCGCCTAGACATAGAAGTAAAACAAAGAAATAATAGCAGTGAATTATCAAGTGATAAACCAGATCCTTTATTCATTGCAAGACAATATAAAGATGAATATATCATTTTATTATGTGCATTATATGCTTATGGAAAAGCGTCATTAATAGTAAGGTTTCTAGAAAAATTAGACTTTTCTTTGCTTAATGAAAGCGATGAAATAATAAAAAAAGAACTCTCCTCTTCCTACTATAGATTCCAAAATGCTTCTGATGTAGCACAGTCTTTCATATCGTTTAAACGGTTAAAGCATAAAGCTTCTTTAAACGATATTTTTTTAGGCGCGTATAAAAAAGATGCGAGTGTTTTAGAAGGAATAGATGCCATTATTACAGCGATTGCAGAGGTAAGTGATTATAAATCACAAGGTTATACTTTTCTAGTTTCTAAGAATTTTAAAAGAGATAAAATAGGAAATATCAAAGAAATTGGCAATGGGGCGTATAAGAGATGGAATATGTATTTGCGTTGGATGGTTAGAAAGGATGAATTAGATTTGGGTTTATGGAAGGGTGTGGATACAAAAGATTTGATTTTGCCTTTGGATACGCATACGTTTAAAGTATCGCAAAAATTAGGGCTTTTAAAGCGAAAAACGTATGATTTGAAATCTGCTTTAGAGATAACAGAATCTTTAAGGGCTTTTGATAAAAAAGATCCCATTAAATATGATTTTGCTTTGTATAGACTAGGGCAGGAACAGATAGTATAAGAGAAGAAAAAACTTTTAGCTTTACTTTTTTAAATACTAAATAATTAAGTTTTTATACTGTATAGTTTATTATTGGCTGATATTAAAAGGTGTTTTTATGAAAGAAAATAAATTAAAGTTTGGCATCAAGAATAAATCCTTGTTATTTTTTTCAATGATATTTTTGATACTAATCTTTATTAGTATTTACATTGGAATATCATCTTTGTATGAAGCAAAAAAATCTACCATTAAAACAGGCAATGAATTATTAATTAATCAAACGAAAGAATTTTACTTAAAGTATACGCATTTACAAAAAGAAACGTTAAAAATGCTGATAAAAAATATTGAAGCAGATGTTTATAACTTACAAGACTTTACTAAAAAACTATACTTAAACAAAGATATTATCGATACTAGAAAATATTGGAATTATAAAGAGCATTTAATTCACCTGCCAAATAATCAATTAACAGAAAAAACATCTGATATTTCTACCCTATGGACACCAACGTGGATGAAAGTGGATGAGAGAGTATTAAAGAAAATTGAAATAAGTTCTTATTTAAATGAATATTTTGAACCATTATTGAACAGAAATATAAATACTGTTGCAAACTACTTTTTAGGAACAGAGGGATTTTTGCGCTACTACCCAAGAGTAAATATGCTGGAGTTATTTCCACCTGATTTTAGAACTATTGATGACATTTATTTTCTACCTGCTACCCCAAAATTTAATCCTGAAAAAAAGTTGCTTTGGACACCTTTATATCAAGATCCCGCAGAACAAGGTTTAATGATTAGTGCAATTGCTCCTGTTTATGTAAATGATAATTTTATTGGTGTTGTTGGAACCGATTTAACCCTCAAAAATTTATTAAAAAATTTATTAAAAGAAAATGAACAAGGTTATTCCATTCTATTGGATAGCAGTTTTAAAGCTATAGCTTTATCTAAAAACGCAATAAATGAAATTTATAAAAAAAATAATATTGAACTTTCCAACAAAACATTGCTCGATTATAAATCAAACTTTAAAAAATTATTTAAAGAGATAAACAAAACAGAATCTGGTTTTGAAAGAATTGTTTTAAATAATAAAGAAATGTATATATCTTTTTCAAAATTGAACGATTTAGGATGGATATATGCAGATATATTATATGCAGATGAAATTTTTAAAGTCACAAAAGAGCTAAGTAGTAATATAGATAGTATTATCAATAAATCTGTTGAAAAGTTTCTACTTCCGCTAATCATATTTTTTGTTATTTTTGCTTTTATAATTTCCATGGCTGTAAATAAATTTTTAATGCCTTTAATTGAATTATCAGATATAACAAAAATAATTGCAAGAGGGGACATTACTAAAGAAATTAAACTAGAATCAAAAGATGAAATTGGTATTTTAATTTCAAATTTTAAAGTTATGCAAAAATCAATTATAAAACAACAAAAAAAATTAAACAAATTCAATGATAACCTTAAACAAGAAGTATTTGACAGAACAGTAGAACTAGAAGAATCAAATGATGAATTAGAAGAAACAATCTCTAATTTAAAACAAACTCAATCTAAATTAATTGAATCCGAAAAAATGGCAAGTTTAGGTGGACTAGTTGCAGGTGTTGCACATGAAATAAATACACCAGTAGGCATTGGACTTACGGGAATATCTTATTTAGTTGATATAACAGATGAAATCATATTAAAATACAATAACAATAATATGACTAAAGAAGAATTTGAAGAATATCTAGAAGAATCCAAAGATATACAAAGGCAAATCAATACTAACTTAATAAGAACGGCTGCTTTAGTTAGGAGTTTTAAACAAACTTCAGTAGATCAAACTCATGAAGAAATAAGAGAATTTTATTTAAAAGAATATATTTCTGGAGTTCTATTGAGTATAAGCAATATTACAAAAAAAACAAATATTAATATTAACGTTGATTGTGATGCTGGCGTAAAAATAAAAAGTTATCCAGGTGCATTTTCACAAATTATATCAAATTTAGTTATTAATTCTGTACGTCATGGTTTTAAAGAAAAAGAAAAAGAAAAGGGAAAGATAAACATAAGTATTGTACTAGAGTCAAATAGTATAAAGTTAATTTATAAAGATAACGGAAAAGGAATACCCAAAGAGAATATAAATAAAATTTTTGAACCATTTTTTACTACAAATAGAGAACATGGAGGGACAGGTCTGGGATTAAATATTATTTATAATATAGTGACCTCAAAATTAAAGGGAACAATAAATTGTCATAGTGAAGAAAATAAAGGAATAGAGTTTGTTGTTATTCTTCCTTTCCTTTAATTAACTCTTATATTCTAAAACAAATTTAAAAAGGAAAAAAATGAATATTCCCGTACTTATTGTTGCTTCGTTCACATTATTAGCCGTCATTGCTCATGTTTTTGGAGGAACAAAAGATTCAGCAAGTATTATTCCCTCTAAGAATAATTCGATCTTGATGCGTAATTGGAAACAATCTATGTGTGCGTTTCAAATGCTGGCAGTAGATTTACTCTTAGTATGTGTTTTATTGTTTGTTATTTCTTTAAGTAATTTAATTAGCTTTGAATATGAATTAACGTTATTTCTAAGTTTACTGTATTTGATGTGGGGGATTGTTTGGTTACTTCAACTTTTTTGGATTAAAAGTAATGTAAAAACTTTTTTTATTCTACCTCAATGGATATTTTGGTTTGTCGGTTCAGCTTTACTTTATTATGGTGCATAATTAAGAAATTTTAATAAGAACTTCTGGCTTGATTTTCCGTATTAAGAAGAGGAACTTTTGTTTTAATTATTATGAAATATTTCATAATGTAATATTTTAAATATACCTACCTTTTTTTAAGCTATTATGTGAAAAATATCATAAGGTCTGTATATGAAACAATTATTTTTAAGCTCTTCTTTTTCAAATGTTATAGAACTATTTACAAGCTATGTAAAAGAAGAAGTCAAGGCTAAGAGGGTTACTTTTATTCCTACTGCAAGTATTCATGAAGAAGTTAATTTTTATGTAGAGGATGCAAAAAAAGCTTTTGAAGAAAAAGGTATGATCCTTGATATTCTTGAAATATCTACTGCTTCTAGCAATGAAATAAAAAATAAACTGGCTAATAATGACTATATTTATATAAGTGGTGGGAATACTTTTTTCTTATTACAAGAATTAAAAAGAACAGGAGCAGATGCACTTATTAATGAACAAATCAATTTAGGAAAAATATATATCGGTGAATCAGCAGGTTCAGTGGTAGTTACTCCAAATATAGAGTATATAGAAGATATGGATAGTAAAAAAGGAATTATTTTAAAAACCTTTGAATCCTTAGGATTAATTGATTTTTATGTAATCCCACATTATAAGAATTTTCCTTTTGCAAAAGCAGCAGAGATTACTGTAGAAAAATATAAAAATAAACTTGAATTAGTTCCTTTTTCAAATGATGAACTTATAGTTGTTAGTGGAAATGATTATTCAATAATGAAGAAAATAATAGAGTAAAATAAAAGTGAGATTTGATTTCTGGGTCCACCTCAATTAATAAAATTTATTAACTTAAAATTATTAATACATAATGCTCAAGTATTAAAAAAGAAGCAAATATGTATTGATAAAGCCCTTCGGGTTCCTAAATATTTTTATTTGTTAGCTAGGATATGAAACTTATATAATGAGATTATGTGAATATGTTAGTATATTTGCATAGAGTTTG